>VXZK01000202.1:12335-21201 GCA_009845545.1 Candidatus Poribacteria bacterium | reverse complement strand
ATTGTCTTAATGACACAATCAAGTAAGAACTTTTAACCCTGTTTGCGTTGATATTGTTTATGTTGATATGAAGTACTTTCGTTTTTTCTTGATTCACTGGAAAAAACATGGTAAAGTAGAAGTACAGTTTTGCAAAACGCACCTTCTATTCTAAATAAATAAATCGAACGTGGAGGAACCCTGATGTCCTACAAAAGAGTGCTCCTCGTCATTATCATCATAAGTATCAGTGGTCTGCTCGTCTACTTCTTAGTGCAAATGGAGCAGTCTGCGACACAACGGACAGCGGATTCGCGCCCGATCCCCCTCCCTTATAATTGGATCGGGAGTATTACGAAAGCACAAATCGCAGAACCTTCCGGCATTACCTATCATCCAGCTCGGCGAAGCCTGTTTATCGCTGATGACTCCGGCAGCATCCATGAGGTCAATCTACACGGAACATTCATCCAAGCAAAAGGGTTAAATGAACTTGACATCGAAGGCATTACAATGGATCCCGGGACGGGTCTGCTGTATGCAGCTATTGAAGACGATGAAGCCATCATAGAGATCGAACCGGAAACGCTCACAATTCAGAGAAAATTCAGAATCGTCAGAGATTTTAAAGGGGAACTCCTGTTGAAAAAAGGCGGTATGGGAATTGAAGCGATCACTTTTGTACCCGATGCTTCGCATCCGGAGGGCGGTACCTTTTGGGTCGGCAACCAATCCTTCAGTCTTAAGACAAAAGATGAGCCTTCAGTTGTATGCGAAGTCTTTGTGCCGCTTCGTACTGAAACAGCGGCAATAGCGGATGCCTCTATCATTAACGCTTATAAGATGAACTTCATCGACATCTCTGGTATCACCTACGATTCTCAAGACGATGTCTTGGTCCTCATTAGCGATACAACCAATCTTTTAGTCGAGATGAGTCGGGAAGGCACAATTTTAAATAAATACCTCTTACCCGGTGATAATCAAGAGGGTGTAACATTAGATGGACTCGGCTATATGTACATCGCTCAGGAGAGCGGAGCGATCATTAAGCTCGGAGATCGGCGACTCCGTTAGAAAAGTTAAACCGCGCCGTTCTAACCTGCGTCTGCTATCTGCCCTTTTCTGATCCCGGCTCGGTATCTTCGAGGCGCAACACAGTAACTCCGGGCATTAAGTCCAATACTAAATTAAGAGAAGCGTACTGTTCCGCAGTGTAACCCCGATCTATCCGCCACAACACTTGCACATTTCCTTCATCATATAACACGCCATGTGCAAATTTCTTGCCATCAGCGTCCTCTAAGTGGAAAAGTCTCCGGCGTTTGGTGTCCATGGTTTTGTTTCGCAAATATAAGGCGAAGTGTAACACCTCGCCTTGCCAGCAATAGTATTAGGGGACTATTCCAGTGTAACAAAATCAGCATCTACACGGTGCGGTATAATCCCTGCAGCGTTGCCGCGGTCGAGCAATTCACGGACCCCCGCTCTTCCTTTATCCCCATAATCGAGTGTGTAGTCATTAACGTACATTCCGACGAACTTGTCGGCGAGCGCAGTCTCCATATCACGCGCGTAGGTCATAGCATATTCTAAGCCGCGCGCTCGATGGTCGAGTGAGTACTGAATGCTCTGTTTAAGCAAAGCCGTTATCTTGTATATCTTCTCGGCACCGAGATTACGGCGAATAACGTTAGCACCAAGCGGTAACGGAAGGCCCGTCTCCTCATACCACCACTCTCCCAAATCAATAACTTTGTGAAGTCCTTCGCGTGCATAAGTCAACTGTCCCTCATGAATAATGAGCCCAGCGTCCACTTCGTCTCTTTGGACAGCCTCCAATATCTTATCAAATGGGCGGGTTTCTGCCTCAAAATTGGGTTGAAAAAGGCTTAGCGTAAGGTAAGCCGTTGTCATTTCTCCAGGGATAGCGATACATTTACCTTCAAGGGTGTCCATGGGAGTCTTGGAGACAACAAGTGGCCCATAACGGTCACCAATACTTGCTCCGCAAGGCATGAGCGCGTAATCCTTCGCAACATAAGCATAAGCGTGAACGGAGATTGCTGTGACCTCAAGCTCAGCAGCGAGGGCGCGCCGATTTAATGTCTCAATATCTTCAATAACGTGAACGATCTCAAAAGGGTCAGTTGGAATTAACCCCTTAGCAAGAGCGTAGAACATAAACGCATCATCGGAATCTGGACTGTGTCCAATCCGGACTGTTTCTGTTTGTGACATAGTATTCCTTTGTGATATCTAATTGCAGTTTTGCCTCTAATCGTGATACAATAAATTGTTTGAATCGGTCTCTCATTAAATTTACATTCTGCTTTGGAGTGCTATAAAAGGATGATGTCGCCAGCAAAACCGATATACCTCTACCTTACAGCGATACCAGATCGACTCACAGAATTAGTCACTGCCGAGTGTATTGCTATGACTGGATCTGCTCCAAACGCACACGGCATCGCGATTTCGGAACACTGCGTTGATGTTTCTCGTGGCGCGTATCTCAAGAGTTGTAGCGAAGTCCTTTTTGAAACAACGAGTCTTACGGAACTCCAGGCAGACATCCGATCCGCTGGTTTACACGCTGACGAATTTCGGGTGTCCATCGTGAAAAAACCTCGGAGTCTCAAGGTAAACTCTATGGAACTCGCCCGGGACATCGGTAGCATTATTAGCGGGAACGCGAATCTAAGCAGTCCACAGGTTACCTTTCTGGTCGTTCTCACGGCTGAAAAAATCTGGTTCGGACGACGCCTCTCCGAATCAGATAATATGTGGCTTGCGCACAACCAACGTCCCTACGTAACTTCGAGTTCTTTACCAGCACGACTTGCGCGCGTCCTTGTCAATTTAGTGGCACAACCCGGGGATAGCCTCCTCGACCCGTGCTGCGGTACCGGAACAATTGTGATGTCCGCCGCGCATAGTGGCATCCGAGCAGTTGGTTATGACACTAACCTACGAATGATCGGCGCGACGACGAAGAACCTTCAGCATTTTGGGCTCACAGCAGATGTCAGGTTAGGCGATGCGAGACAGGTACACGGACAATTCGACGCGATTGCAACCGACTTACCTTACGGCATTAATCTCATCAAAGATAACTCTCAAGACGCTGAGATTTTAGCCAACCTACGCACATGTGCCCCCAAAGCGGCGTTCATAGACCTCCGCGATCTCCGTAACCCCTTAAACGACTTAGGCTATCAGATAGAAACTGTGCTACCGGTCCCGAAACTGAGTATCGTGAGACGTATTTTCATCACTTCCGTAATCGAATAGGTCGTTTACAAAATATCGCTAATTCAATAATCCTCAACGTTTTCGTAAAAATCAGTTTCTGGCAAATATTCTTCTTCGTTGAGTTCTTCCTCTTCATGCGCCTCGTATTCACGCAAACTGAGAAGCGCGCCTTTTTCGTTCGGATTTTCCATATAGAATTTACAAATCCAGCCATCACCCTCTGGAAAACGATTAAGCAATTCAATATCGTCATCGAGGGCAGTATTGACTTCATAAACTTCGCCGCTCACGGGTGCGTAGATATAAAAATTGCGTCCATCTGAGGTCTCAATGCGCCCGATAATTTCTCCCTGTTCATATTCGCCAAGAACCGGCAACTCTATAAAAACAATGCTGCCGTAGACATCCTGAATCCGTTCAGTGATTCCGACGTTACACTCTCCCGAATCGAAAACCTCAATCCACTCATGCGTCGTTGTATATTTTATCTCAACACTTTTCATCAGGAAATTCCTCCGATTCAACATGATAGGCACTATCACATTCCAATTCCATAACCTTGGAGTCGGGCTTGGAAGGTTTCAAGCATTCTTTGACGTATCTGAATTTCGACGATAGGATCCGGTTCATATTTTATATCTATTACCTTCCCGCCCAAACGTTTACACAGGGTAACAACAGTACCAATGTCTGGATAATTGACTTTTACATATAAATTTTCATAGAAAATACAGGTCTCAATTGTCGCATTTTGAAAGCAGTCTCTTGCACACTGCCCGTAAGCGCGTATTAATCCTCCGATACCGAGATTGATACCCCCATAATATCTGGCAACAACACAGATAACATTAGACAATCCAAAACCGCGAACAGCAGAGAGAATAGGAGGTCCGGCAGAGTGCGTAGGTTCTCCCGCATCGGTTGCGTATTCACGAAGCGCGCTCCCACTACCAATACTGTAAGCGTAACAGTAGTGAGAAGCGCGTGGATTTCGTTTTTGCACCTGCGTCAGAAATTCTTTTGCTTCAGTTTGCGTTCGTACAGTTGTTGTCTCTCCAAAAAATCGGGATTTCTTTACAACGTAATAGGCGTGGGCAATTCCTGCCACAGTTCTGTATTGGTCAGACATACGTCACAATAGCAGCATCGGTTTGTTAAACGTTCTGCCGATTGAAAAGGTGTACACAGTTTCCCCTTGAACAATATGGATACGTTCATTCTCTGTCGCGATAGGTCTGAATTGCGGTGTATATGCAGCGTTGAGTGTTATTTTTCCAAGTCGAACACCGAGTCCAAAACAGAAACCCTCCGCTTTCCAAAGTCGTTCTTCTGCTGCAAAGGTGCTATCTTCTAAGAGAAACACTCGCGTATAACGCTTTTCGGCGTGTCTGAGGTACCCAATTCTGATACCGATCCTATGCCGGTACCACACTTCACCGCCGACATTTGCGCGGATACCATCGCGGAACGGAGAATGGACATCTAAACCGATGAGCAGGGTTACATCCGATATTTGGTGCTGATGGGCGATGCCGGCAACAACTGTACGCGCCATTGCGTCTGGAATAGAAGGTTCAGAAAAGGAAAGTCCATTGCTCAAGTTCCTTGCAACGAGACCCACCAGCGTGCTGTTGCCAATTCGTTGGCTAATACCGATATTATGGGCATATCCATGTCCAAGATGTTCTGTTCCATCAGCATCAGATACCTTAGATCGGAGCCATTTCGTATCGAACCCAACGCGGGTGCTCCCAAATAGCTTAAGTCCGTAACTGAAGCCGATAGCGAGGTTATTTCCCTGAAAACTGTTGAGTGCTTTTCCACTATGATCAACTCGGCGAAAGGGACCCACCTGTTCAAACGCGAGTCCTAACCCAATAGCCCCGAACCTGCCCATTGGGAATGCGTAATTCAATGTTTCAATACCGTAGGCACGTTGCTCGTAGCGGCTATAATCTTCGTAATTAGCATTTTGATTCGGTTTAGAAAGCAGGGCAAGCATCCGTGGAAAACGGGTTGCGTGGATAACAAACCGGTTCCCGCCCGCTGTACTGATACCAGCAGGATTACTACCAAGGGCATTTGCCCCGTGGCTTGTTCCAACAAAACTACCACCCATCCCGTGTTGCTCAGCACTTAGCAGCTGCTTAAGAAACCCGTCTGCTGCTGCCGTTGTATTTGCTGCCGCAGCTATACTGGTCAAAACAGAAAAATAGATGATGAAACAGAGTAAGACGTTTAGGGCACAATTGCGGACGTATTTCATTGTTACCTCATGCGGATGAGATGCGCGGGGCGCACCATTTTTCTAAGAATATAGAAATCAGATGGAGAATTCAGATTAAGTTATACAGCGCATAGCGTCACTTGTGCCACAGCATACGTATTCGTATGGGACATCGAAACGAACACGGAGCTGATGTTCTGGGCGTGAGCATAACGCCGAACTTCACCGTGTAAGACGATTTGCGGCTTCCCGACAGCATCAGACCGAATCTCTACATCTTGCCAACGCATCCCCGTTGTCAAGCCAGTCCCAAGTGCCTTGAGTGTAGCCTCTTTAGCAGCAAAACGGGCGGCAAGCCGCCAGTAACGAGAGGGGGTATCCCCACAATATGTAAGTTCTTGATGGGTGTAGATCCGTTCCTCAAACCGTGTACCCCACCGACAGGACGCTTCCTGAATCCGTGTGACTTCAACAATATCAATGCCTATTCCGTATATTTTTTCTTGGTGCATCGATTATTTATCTGTAAAGTGCATCCGTCATTAGTGCAGCACGGACATTTGCTTTGACATCGTGAACCCGCACAATATCAGCGCCATGTGCGATTGCCCAACATACTGTTGCTGCGGTACCTTCAACGCGCTCACTTATAGGTAGCCCTAAAACATTTCCTATAAACGACTTTCGTGAAGTGCCGATGAGCAACGGTTTATTCAACGATCGAAATTCTGAAAGCCGTTTTAAGAGCTCAAGATTATGTGTCGTTGTTTTACCAAATCCAATTCCGGGATCAATAATAATCCGTTCAGCAGCGATGCCTTGTTCTTCAGCAATTTGGATGCTCTCCTGCAGTGACGCGTGAACCTCACTGACAACATCATCATACTGCGGTGCTTGCTGCATCGTGCGCGGTGTCCCTTTTATATGCATCAGGATCAGACCCGCCTTCAACTTTGCTACGACCGATGCCATGGCAGCATCCGCGCGCAGGGCAGTGATATCATTGACAAGATGCGCGCCAGCCTCAAGGGCTTGTCGAGCCACTTCCGCTTTGTATGTATCGACAGAGATAAGAACGTCAATACGATCAACAATAGCACGAATGACGGGGAGTATACGTGCTAATTCTTCATCGACGGATACGGGTAATGCCCCTGGACGTGATGATTCACCGCCTATATCAACGAGCGTTGCCCCTTCTTCTACCATCAATTGCGTGTGTGCGACAGCTCGCTGGACATCAAAATAGCACCCACCATCGGAAAAGGAGTCCGGTGTGACGTTCAATATCCCCATCACATGTGTGTGCTCCCCTAAAGTGAGGGTCTTACCACGACAGTTCATAAAATGGATTTTGAAGGCAATTGGGGTCTCGGTCCGAGAATTTCATCAATCTCTTCCGTAACAAGCGTTTCGCGTTCTAATAAAGCGTCTGCCAGCAATTTTAATCCTTCAAGGTTGGTTTCCAAAATATCCCATGCCTTTTTATAGCATTCAGTGACGATGTCATGGACTGCTTTATCAATTTCGATAGCCGTTTTCTCACTATAGTCCTGATGGACGCTTAATTCCTTACCGAGGAAAACTTGTTCATCTCTTCTACCGTAGGTAAGCGGTCCCATGTGGCTCATTCCCCACTGTGTGACCATTCGGCGTGCAAGTGCCGTTGCCTGCTCAAAATCGTTTTGTGCGCCGGTGGTCTGCTCACCGAAAATAATCTCTTCGGCAACTCTGCCACCGAGTGCGAAAATAATATGTGCCAGCAGCCGCTTTTTGCTCATATTATGGCGTTCTTCAAGCGGGAGTTTAGCAGTAACCCCAAGTGCCCTGCCCCGTGGGACGATAGTGCATTTATAGTTCGGGTCGCTCTCCGGCACGAAGTGTAACATCAGTGCGTGTCCGGCTTCGTGATACGCCGTAACGCGCCGCTCTTCGTCACTAATGACAAGACTTCGCCGTTCAGGTCCCATTAGCACGCGGTCCTTTGCTTCATCAAAGCACATCATGTCAATGTTCTCTTTATCACATCTTGCGGCGAGCAGTGCGGCTTCGTTTGTCATATTTTCGAGGTCCGCGCCAGAAAAACCGGGAGTCGCCTTCGCCAAGATTTCTAAATTGACATTTTCCGCGAGTTTATAAGGCTGTTTGGTATGGACTTTGAGTATCGCTTCTCGACCCCGAACATCGGGGAGATCGACGACAATCTGCCGGTCAAATCTGCCGGGTCGAAGCAGTGCCGGATCCAAGACATCCGGACGGTTCGTTGCTGCAATCAGAATCACGCCGAGGACATCTTCAAACCCCTGCATCTCAACAAGAAGTTGATTTAAGGTCTGTTCACGCTCATCATGCCCACCGCCGATCCCCGCGCCGCGGTGTCTACCGACAGCATCTAATTCGTCAATAAAGATGATACATGGCGCATTCTTTTTACCGAGTTCAAACAGGTCTCGCACACGAGACGCGCCGACACCGACAAACATCTCTACAAAATCGGAACCACTGATACTATAAAACGGCACATCCGCTTCACCAGCGACCGCTTTCGCGAGCATTGTTTTACCCGTACCCGGTGGTCCCATGAGAAGTACACCTTTTGGAATTCTGCCGCCAAGACGTTCAAATTTTTTCGGGGTCTTCAGAAATTGGATAACTTCCTCAAGGGCTTCCTTGGCTTCATCGACACCCGCGACATCTTCAAATGTTATTTTCGTTTGATTCTCAGAATGCAGCCGTGCCCGGCTCTTGCCAAACGAAAGTGCTCGATTTCCACTTCCCTGCATTTGACGGGATAAGAAAATCATCAGACCTAAGAAGATGAGAAGCGGTACGATCGTCGTCCCGAAGATAAGCAACCCTTGTGGGAATTTAGACGGCGGCTCAACATTATAGCGGATACCCTTCTCATCAAGTTTCGCTTGGATATCATAATCATCAATCGGGTCGCGGCTTGCTCTAAATTCACCTTTCCAATTTGGCGGAAAATGTGTGTCGCGTTCCTGAGGTGCCATGTTCTGCTTCTGCCAAATATCACCTTGAACGTCCGGGACGGCGTTCTCCTGAAACCGTCCTTCAATCCACTCTTCATCCAACGTGAGGTACCCGTCAAAAACGCCTGGGTCGTCTATTATATATTGATGAAAATCAGAGGTTGCCAGTTGGTAAACTGGATCTCTGCGGTTGAATAGTTGGTAGATACCGAGCACTACAATCCCAGCAATGACCACCCACCATATCACCATGCTTCTTGTACTTTTATTCACAACCGATTGCCCCTCTATTCAAATTTGAGATCAGACAAAAATGCGATTTTAAAACCTGTTTAAAAGTATAACAAATTTTTTTCAAAAATTCAACTGATTTTTCAAAAAAAGATATATTCGCACGTCTGACTTTCGATATTTG
>VXZK01000202.1:0-12325 GCA_009845545.1 Candidatus Poribacteria bacterium | reverse complement strand
TTTGATAAAAGAATAGGTTTTAAGGTATACTTTATAATTACTGAAGAAATTACGAATAGATGCAACAAAATTTTTTGATTCATGTTGAAACGTTTATCCAATCCAACTCCCGCGACAAGGAGAATGAAACTAAGGTAGCACCAGTGATACCCTCTGACAAAGGTAAACAGGAAAAGGAGGAATTCATGAACCTTAACAAACAGATAATTATAACATTTAGCCTCTTGCTAATGACGACGTCTTATGCATTAGGGCACGTAATGGGTAAAAACCTTCAAAATTTTCAATATAACGCTGAACTTGCTCCCGTTGCTCCTATCGTAGATGGCTATCTTGATGACCCAGCTTGGGAGATAGCGAGCCTCGGGAAAATGGAACAAGATATAATTAGTGGGCAACATTGGCATGAATCCCCCGATTTCACGGGGTCCTTCGCAGCCGTCTGGCGGAACGGATTTCTTTATGTTGCCATTAAACTGACGGACGACCAAATCGAAACGCGTCAGACAAAACTTCTTCGCGAAGACCATCTGATCCTTTACCTGGATCCACATCACTCAGGACTCAAGGAAGATCTCTATCGCTTTGACATACCGATGCGTAATGAAACAGGCGTACTCAAATCTCCGCTTACACGGGTGGAATGGGGCAATGACGGGCAAACATGTGAGTTAAGTTTCCGACTTGATGACATCGCGAGCAAGGGTAACACTATTGGATTCTGTATCACTTACAACGATGTTGATAACGGACATCTACAACATAGAATCACCTGGGCGCCGGACGGTTATACTGAAGAAAATGAGTTCCTTGCGGATCTCGTTTTCACGGCGAAAATTGAACCCAATAAGCAACAAAAATTAATCCAATGGGGGCGCATCAAAAGCCTCTATTAACCCGTTGCTGTGGGGCGTGGGACGACACCCGCGCCCTACTTTCTTCAAACAGTATTGGAGAATTCGTGTACTATATCGGAAAAACTCTGGAGCTGATGGGCATAGCGTGTTTAGGCGCAGCACTGCTCTTTGTCTTTACCAATCCGCTCGATTATAGTGAATCCAAATTGATGGGTATTGAGATGGGTTTATTAACCCTCGGCATTTTAATCTTTTTTGTCGGCAGACTCATCGAAAAACGTTCTTAGATTTCATTAATAAATGCAATACACACCTGAAAATCCCCAGTATCCTGATAATTCCCTCCCAATCAATCAAATTCTGTGTGGCGACAACCTTGAACTCATCCAAAAGTTACCAGATTGCAGTATCCACCTGGTAATTACCTCACCACCTTATTTTCAACAACGTGACTATGGCGGCGGTATGGGCAATGAGACAGAAGTCAACGAATACATTGATAAGTTGCTATGTCTTTTCCGAGAGTGTGTCAGGGTTGTAAAGAACGATGGCAGTATTGTGTTCAATATAGGGGACAAATATAAGGACAGCAACCTGCTACTTGTTCCGTATCGATTTGCCCTTGTCGCAACCGAGACAGGATTGGTTAGACTTGTCAACGAAATCACGTGGGTTAAACGGAATCCAACCCCACGCCAATTTCGTCGCCGCCTTGTTAGTAGTACCGAACCTTTCTTCCATTTTGCCAAATCAGATGATTATTTTTATGACTTCAAAGCTTTCTTAGCAGACGAAAATACGCCAAAACAGCGAAACAGGAAAGATAGCACTAAACTTGGGAAACGATATTTTGAACTCATCACCGAATCTGATCTATCGGAAGCAGAGAAAACTATGGCACGCCAAGAACTTACAGAAGTTATCCAAGAGGTACTTCAAGGACAGACGTACGATTTTCGGATGAAAATCCGTGGTATCCATGCGGAACCGTTCGGCGGTCAGATAGGCGGACGCACGCTACAATTAAAAAATAAAGGCTTCACAATCATTCGGATGCACGGGAATAAACTTAAACGAGATGTGATTGAAACATCCGTAGCAGCTGTCAAAGGAAATAAACACCCTGCAATTTATCCTGTAGAAGTTGTGGAAGAATTTTTACACCTCCTCACGCCTGCCGGTTCGTTAGTGCTCGATCCGTTCATGGGCTCTGGGTCTACTGCAGTCGCTTGTAAGAAATTGGGTAGACATTATATAGGGTATGACATCAACACTGAATATTGCAAATTTGCCAGACAGCGTGTCTCAGATATACAAAATTGGGAACTGTCCCTGTGATCTCTGATATGAATAGTCACGTTAATCAGTGAGCTGCATAATCGCAATCCCTTGCTCACCCGCTACAGAATAGAGCAACCATGTGTCTCCATCCTCACAATAGATAGCCGGGTCGCGAAGTTCATGCACCCGCTCCCGATCTAACCCACCTGTTGATGGTCTAATCGGCAGATCCACCCCCTCAAAATCGTATTTCGGCGCGATAACCTCTATCGGCTCAGACGGCTGCCAATCGTTCCAATCGTCTGTTAACTGAACCGTGCTTTTTCGGATACGCTCTGGACTATCACCGTAAAGTGAATAATAAACAGTCAAGGTATCACCTTCAAGAAGGTTCGCCGTGTGACGCGGGAAACCGGTATTGTTTTTTTCCGATTTACGGTGAAAAAGCGGTGTGTCTCGCGGAATGAACGATGTTGTCCATTCAGGGGTTTCGCCCCGACTGAGCCAACCGTGATACGTTGCATACGGGTAGCCGTTCCACCAGAAAACGCGATAGTAGGGTCCCATGCGTTTATCCCGTGTATCCGAAGCAGTATAGTTCACCCCGTCAGTAGAAGTTGCCCAACATGTTGACTGCCCCCGATAACTCCCATGAAAATACATAAAGAAACGGCGGTTCTCTTCATCTATATGTACATCCGGTGAAGCGATGTGGTCGCCCTCTCGGAATACAGTGTTATCGCGATGCAGTACACCCGGACGGTGGACGGTATAAGGGCCTTCAATAGCATCAGCATAAGCCAGGCGGATATAGGCACCTCGGTGGTGTGCGAAGTACAGATAATATTTACCCAACGGGTTCTCCACCCACTCAGGTACACGAACGAGTGAAGGTCCGTTGATATTGGAGAAGCCGTGTTCCCTATCAAGCTCAGGCATTTCTGGATGAATTAAGAGTGTTCGTTCCATATTTTCCTCCGATAATTTCTTAACCGTGTGCCTGAAACCGATAAATCTCTTGGCTTTCTTCAGACATGTTGTTCCATATCTCCTCAGGGACGCGTGCACCGAAGATTCCGGGGGCATTAGGCGCGTGATGTAACCGCCGAAAATAGACCAAAGCGAGCATGTGTCTAACCGTAGATTCTGTCCGATTTGGCATTGCTCGGTGCCAGCACCGCATATCTCGGACAACAACCGAACCGGCAGGCATCTCTAACTGGAATGACGGGTAATTTGCGGCGCGTTCTTCTTCACAGACATTGTAAGGTGTATTGCGTACCGCCTCATCATCAACGATGAGATGCGAACCGGGCCATACTTCGGTGGCACCGTTCTCTATTGTGAAATCAACGAGCGGGATATTGACGACAATCGTTGTGACAGGTAGTGGAAACGGTAATTCCGGGAAGAGTTGTCCCGAATCACGATGAATCCACTGGATATCATTCCCCGGCCGCGTTGAATTGCAGCCATAGGGCAGGTATGCGAAAATTTGTTCACCCATCGCTGCTTTTAAAATCGACATCGCGAACGGGTTATCAATGATACGCGGATCCATGAACGGCATTTTTAGCATCGGGTTTTCGCCGTCCTGTCTCTCCTCTTCGTTACTGAGTACCGTTTCCATAGCAACGTTGAGATCTGCTATCCAGTCGCGCGGTAAAACGCTTTCAATGACGACCAACCCCGCCTCGCGTAAGAGACGTTCACCGGCATCAACGCTTTCCGGGGTAGGTTTGCCTTCGGCGCGTTCCTGTTCGGAGATTTCGAGTATCGGGATATTTACTGTTGTTGCGGTCATATCCTAAACCTACCTTTCTGATTCGTTTTGAGGAAGTTTTAATTCGGATCAGATAACTTGACGCACCTCGGCACTGGAGCGAAAACGCCACCTATCCCCGCAGAAGCTCTGCCTGTTGTCCGGCAAAATGCCGTTCGGATTTCTGGCTTGGACGGATTCTCCACTCAATTGGCAGCTGGACGATCTTGTTAATAATATCTGGGTTCTCAAAATAGGCATCGTCTATCTGCCAGAATTGAAGGCGGGGGTAGCTCTGGCGGTTGTGCTCAAAACGTCCCATAGATTCCGCCTCTTGGCGCATACCAGTACTGATAGGCCCAAGCGTGATAAAGATGCCGACTTCCGAGTTGTTCTTATCCATCACACGTGAGAAAGCGCGCACCTGCGCTATAGTAGGTCTGCCGGTCTTCACTTCGGCGATAATGCGCGCATCTGTTTCTTTCATCAGTTGCGGATTCCATAACATCACATACCCGACACCATCAAGCCCGCCATCGCCGATATCTCTCGTAGGTTTCAATCCGAGTCGCGTCACCGCCCAATTCGAGAAATCGTGATATTTGCGTTTGTCGCCCTCTTTCAAGAATTTACGAACTTCTTGCATGTTGGTCGGATAGCCTTCTATTTCGTAATCTATTGAGGGTTCTAAGCCGTGCCGATCTTTTAGGCGTTGCCGCATCGGGTCTAAGGCGAGGATGGTTATATCTATCCCCATCCATTGTCGGTGTAGTGTATGTGCCGCATCAATCGTCGTGCCGCAGCCGCAAAACGGGTCGAGGACAATGTCGTCTTCGTTGCTGGAGGCTTTTATCATACGTTCATAGAGGAGACGCGGTTTTTGTGTTGGATAACCGAGGAGTTCTACAGAGGTTGCATTTTGCTGGAAAGACATTATGTCTGACCAGACATCTGTTAACGCTACTCCTCTCGTTTGGTCAAGATATTGACGGGTTTTATTTTGTCTATCATCGCGATAATGACGACCGTGTTCATCAACTTTCCTGAATCGTTTAATATATTCGGGCTTATGCGGTTGAAAAATCTTGTTGAATACGAAAGTATCTGTATTTTTCACGTAATAAAGGATGACATCATGTCCTCGTATAAAGCCGTTTACTTGGCTCTTATAGCCAGAAGCCGTGTTCAAATTCCAAATGATTTCTCGCCTAAAATTATCCGTACCAAAAATGGCATCCATAATACCT
Organism: Candidatus Poribacteria bacterium; assembly: GCA_009845545.1. Classification (GTDB taxonomy): domain Bacteria; phylum Poribacteria; class WGA-4E; order WGA-4E; family WGA-3G; genus WGA-3G. The sequence goes on along the minus strand of VXZK01000202.1, from coordinate 7,178 downwards.
TTGAGATAGTGACTTGCGGTGGGATCGCAGTGTAAATAAATACTTCCATTTTGAGTAAGGACGCGGTGCATTTCAGCGAGGCGGGGTCCCATGAAGGCGAGATACGCCCGCATTTCACCCCGACTTCCAGAGACAGAGCGGCGCAGCACTAAATCATATCCACGAAGACATTCCTCAAGTGCTTTGTAGGTATCATTGGTATGTGCGCGTCGTTCGATATCTGCGCGAGTGTCTTGTGCGGCTATGTCCCATGTCCAAGTATCGGTGAACGCTTTCTTCTGGGCGAGGGAGTCGTCAATAAAAGCGTTGTAGTCGCGTCCGCTATTGAAGGGCGGGTCAGTGCAAATAAGATTTACTTGTTCGTCGTCTATTTCGCGTAGGATTTCAAGGTTATCACCGAAGTAGAGTTTATTCATCTTCAGTTCCTCCTACAGTTCGGGGTTGATTTCATAAAGGAGATCTTCAATACGTTTTATGATATCCATGTCATCAGACTGTTCAGCCAGTTGCAATGCCATTTGAATATCTGCCTTCCCTTCGGGGACCTGACGGAGAGAAAAATTCGCCTCTGCTCGGTAGTAATATATTTCGGCATCATCGGGCCCTAGGCGAATCGCCTCGTCATAATCGCTAATGGCAGATTCATAATGATCTAGGTGGTGCTTCGCAAGGCCACGTTGATAATATGCCTCGGTATAGTTTGGGTTTATGCGGATCGCACTGTTATAATCATCAATAGCAGACTCATATCGTTCCAAATATTGTTTGAGGGCATAATTGAGGTTTAAGTGTACCTCGTCATAATCGCTAATGGCAGATTCATATCGTCCCAAGTGAAACTTCGCGAGACCTCGTTGATAGTATGCCTCAGCATAATCAGAATCTCGGTCAATCGCCTCGTCATAATCGCTGATGGCGGGTTCATGCTCTCCTAAGTGAAACTTCGCGAGACCGCGCTGATAGTATGCCTCGGGGTCATCGGGATATTGGCCAATTGCCATATCAAAGTACGAAACGGCTGCCTCATATTCGCGTCTTTGGTACGCCCTAGACCCGCGTTCAAGGTCAGATTCCGGGTTTTCAGCAATTCCAGATCTCTTCATAGCAGCTAGTGCTGTCGTGACCGGGTCTTCTGATGCCAATCCACCGCGTTCAAGATGCGCGTTGTCGACTGCATTTGTAATTTCCTGCTTTTGAACCGTTTGCCCTTCAAATAGTTCTTGGATGAGTTCTTGTGCTATATCCGGTGTAAGAACTTGTTCAAAATATCTGTACCGGTTATTCATATCTATGGTTTCGGATAAGATAGACCAAACGCCATATTCCGGACTCTCGGCGAGCCCGTTTGCCTTCATAACAGACAGTGCTGCCCCAACAGGATGGGCAATAGAGCGTTTTGGCAATCCTCCACGCTCGAGATGTGCTTCATCAACTGCTCTGATAATTTCCTGTCTTTGAACACTCTGCCCTGCAAAGAGTTCTTGGATGAGTTCACGAGACATACGTGCTGTGAGATGCTGTCTGAAATATTTATACTGGTTATTCACAATTTTCCTTTAGATGTGACAGGTGTAGATAGTGAAATATATTTATCATTATAGCCTATTTATCATAAACTTTCAACAGAAATGTCTGTCTTAACGCGACTATCGAAATGAAAAAATTGTTGTTTTCTCCTATGAATTCGTATAAAATAACTGCATCCTACTGGCACCAGTTTCAGAACCGTATTTACAGGCAAAGGAGAAGACAATGACACCTGAAATTGCTTTAGAAAAACGAGAACAGATGATTGAAGAAGGTTTCTGCGTTATTGACGATGTTCTAAGCAAGGAGTTTTTGCAGGAACTCCATGATGAATCGGAACGGCTGATCGCAGGACATGTAGAACCTGAGGATGTTGTCTATCAAGGCCAGCATGTCAACGTCCGTGGTGAAGATAACGTGCACATCCAAAAATTGTTGGAATGGCAGCCGTCACGCGACGCACTCGAACAGATCGGATTCGGGGATTTTGTATCATCTGGCGGGATCATTATTCTGACGAAGGAATCCGGAGGTCCCCCACTCTATTGGCACCAAGATTGGATGCGTTGGAACGATCCGCTCAGCTGCGCGCCGTGGCCCCAAACGATTTTTCTCAACTATTATCTCACCGATACAAACCGGGAAAATGGATGTTTAAAGGTGATTCCCGGCACCCATCGCAAGCGGATTGATTTGCACGACATATTAGTGCCAGCACATGAACAAGGTGCCCGGTTTATTGATGAGGATCACCCGGTCATGTTCAGTGACCATCCGGATCAGGTAGATGTCTGTGCAAAAGCGGGTTCGTTGGTAATAGCAGATGCTCGTATCTTGCACTCCGCCCACAAAAACTACACTGACGTTCGACGAACCCTAATTCTCGCATGGCACAGTCGTCCGAATACCGTACCAGACTACTGGGACCGCGAAATTCCGGAACCCGTTGCGAATCGGGATGAGAACGGAAACTATCCGATGTCTCGTATTCCTACTCATTTTTTACAGTGATCGCATATAGAGGGCAATATGATTCCGATTGATCTCAGCAATAAAGTGGCGGTAATTACGGGTGGTTCAGGCGCGTTGGGGCGCGTGATGGCAAGGACTCTGGCAGAAGCGGGTGCGGATATCGCCATCTGCTACTACCGAGACCAAGAAACGGCGCACCTCCTGAAAGACGAAATTACGGCTAAAGGTGTCCAAGCAGTGACTGGGCAGGCAGATGTCACAAAACAAGACTCCATAAACGCGATGCGTGATGCTGTTGTTGACACACTCGGTGCAGCGGACATCATTGTTAATAATGCTGTTATTCAGTACAACTGGACCTCCGTTTTGGAGCAGCCCGCTGAAGATTACGAGAGCCAGTTCCAATCTTGTGTGCTGCATAACGTGTATATGGCACAAGCCTTTGTCCCCAGTATGGTTGAATCCGGTTGGGGCAGAGTCATTAGCATCAACACAGAATGTTCGATGCAAAACTTCGCGGGACAAAGTGCCTATACTTCAGGAAAACGCGGGATGGACGGTGTCTTGCGGGTGCTCGCGAAAGAGGTCGGCGCGCATGGGATTACTGTCAACCAAGTCGCACCGGGATGGACAATCAGCGAAAAAAGCGTGGCGAGTGAATCCGACGAACACTATTGGAGCAAAGTGCCGATGCAACGCCGCGGTACTGCCCAAGAAATTGCCAACGTTGTGCTTTTCCTCGCATCGGACCTTGCGAGTTATATCACGGGGGCTTACATTCCAGTGTGTGGTGGGAACATAATGCCCACTATCTAAAACGAATTGAGGGGACTATGGAACGACATAAACTTCGCTATGAAATGATGAACAGATTCGATCCGTCCGGGGAGACGGGAGAGTGCTGGGAAGTGGAGGTGCATGCCACTACCAAGGAGCTGCAAACGTTTGCTGAAACCGGTTATCTCATTCGAGAAGGCCTCTTTCAAGGTGAAGCATTGGAAAAACTGAGGGATGCCTTGGATCGCTTAGAAGAACGGGAATGGGAAAAACGTGACAGTGCTATTGCTGGCAAGAAAGGCTGGGGTTTCATTCCGCGGCACCTGATGGACAAGGATGAAGTCTTCTTAGACCTCTTGAAATTTCGACCGACCCTGTCGATTGCGCGGGCAATGATGGGACCACTCGTTCGTCTGCGTGGCTTGAGTGCCCGCATCACTTATCCGGGTGATGGCCGGGAACACCAAACGCCGTGGCACCAACACATGCGGGTGATTCCGAACCCAATTCCGCCGTGGTTTTCACGTCCACATTGTATTGATTGTCTCATCTATCTCGATGATTTGAATGAAGATACAGGGGCAGTTGCTATTGTCCCGGGGTCTCACGACTGGTTAGACAAAGCATCACCGACTGTCCACGAACCTGTAGAAGGTGAAATCGAACTACGGGTGAAAGCCGGTGGGGGTGTACTTATCCACGGCAATCTCTGGCACCGAGGTTTGCCAACGCTAAACGCCAAACGGCGGATGTTAATCCTCAGTTATACACCGACCTGGTTACGGAAATCGCCGCACGGCGGGGCACAACCCGAAGACGGGTTAACCCACGATTTTCTCAAAGAAGCAGACTTTGAAGAACGGATGTTACTCGGTGTCGGCGGATATTCCTAAACGCGTTATAGCAGAAATTTCTGAATGAGAGTTTATTTTATGGCGAAGTTGAAAATAAGCACTTAGCATCCGTGAAAAAAAGAAGGCATCACGACACTTTGGGGGGCTGTCCGTGTCGCGATGCCTCTAATTTTTTCTGTCCCTTTCAAGGACGAGGAACTACCATCCACACATGCGACGTCCGCCACTGCGCAGTCGGTGCTCCTCTTTGTCGCAACTATAGTCATGATGACCAAACTATACTGATAACGATTATGACCCGGCATCGGATGACCACAAGCGGCGAGATCCGGCATTCGACACATCTCCAATGAATACTGTGCAGATGTAACGGCCATCTCCGCTCTTTCAACCTTATCTTCTGCTTCTTCAGCCATACGTTTTAGCTTATCGGCCAGATACTTTCTAATGCCACTTCTTGTAGTTCCCCCCGGTTTATCTGAATTAGATACATCGCTCATGCTGACACCCCCCAAGAGAATCATCATATCCTTCACGATTTGAGCAAATTCTTCCCTTGCGGTAGTTAGTCTATCCTGTGCTGCTGTCAAAGCAGCCTCTGCGCTATCGCAATTAGCGAACCCATCAAGCGGTAAAGAAAGCAGTCCCACGAATAAAATCATCGCGTAAATATGAATAATTTTCATCTGGATCTCCTTTTTAGTGTGTATGTCTCGGTTTTGGCTTAATAGGTTTTGAACGCCTCAGCGCGGATTCTCGTTCATTGTGCGCACCCAGATTAGCGACGATTGCTTTTTGTTCTGCTTCAAATTTTTGGCGTTCTGCTTGGCTGAGCTTTTTCCCTTCTAAGACAGATAAGTATTTATCCATAAATTGATTCGCTTCAGACCTCAATCGATCAAATTCAGGCGTGAGTTCCAAAAACTTCTTATTGTAGTCTACATCCGCCGCGAACCACTTGGCGTGGTCTTTCGCGTCTGCCAAGAGGAGCTCCTGCTCGGTGCAGTTGGGGTACTTCGCCCAATGCCGTTGGAGATAAGAGTTGACAAGGTGCTTTAAAGAGCGGCGTTCATACTCTTCGTCCGTCACTGCTGGCTGTCCAGCAAGGTCTGCTTGGATATCAGCTTGAGTGTAGTTTTCAGGATACCACACGCCATCGCGCCACGTCTCGCCGGTGGGAAGATTGTCAACGTTCTCAGCAGGCAGTGGAGTAGGCTCAGTAGAGAGTTGTGCATGCCCGACATCGGCATCATGAAAGTGTTCATCTTCTCGGGGGGCTCCCACATCTATCGCTGATGGGGTTGGCGTTTGAACCTTCGGAGGTTGTGTCACTGTCAATTTCTCTACCGCAACGGGTTTGATAACTACAACGGGTTGTTTCGGTGGCTGTGCTTGTAGCAGGTAAAGACCAACACCGGCAATCGCCACAATTAACACCAAAAGGGGTAGCCAATATTTTCGTGAAAACATGTTTTTACTCCTATCGTTTTTGTTATGAGAGTGGTGGAATTTCGATACGTGTCTATATCTCATTGTATACAACTTACGGAAGAATTGCGGACAGATCCGCCATCAAGAAAACGCACAGACACTTTACCAATATTGGAAAGAGCCTTCAATTTGCTCAACAAAGCGTTCTTCAGACTGAAAGCATCTTTAGCGTCCCATCGCAAGCTAGCACAAATACCAACAAATAAGAAATTGTAACGAAGAATTTTGGTGATAGCATTCACTACCTAAAGGGGACACTTGCTACTTGCCACATACCTTCTCAAGGGTAAGGACAGCACCTGCACAAGCGCGCAGGGTGAGAATGCTATCCAGCAAGTTAATATTAATTATACGACTTGTGCTAAATAACTATTTGTAAACTATTGATTCACATAAGTATAACGGTATGTATGCATTGTTTTTGTTCCATCCTTATGCTATCCTATAAGTCATCAAACAAAGGAGGCACAAGGATGGATTTACAGTATACTTTAGAACGTTTTGCTTTACAACTAAAAAATCAACGGCGCACGTTCAACAGAGTCGCACGGGTGTTTCAAAAGATCATGAAAACACTTTATGAACACCACTTCCCAAATGCTGAGGCACACCGTCCGGGACCGAACCCGAACTGCCGAGATGCTGATATTCTCACAGTCGCATGGCTGCTTGAATACATCGGTGAAGACAGCGAGAACTCGGGATACCGACGGCTCAAGGCAGAACTGAAAACCGTTTTTCCGAACTTACCGGAACGGTCGCGTTTCAATCGCCGGCGGCGGAATCTTGCTTCAGCGAGTGAAGTCCTCCGTCGGACATTGACGCCCGACTTATCAAAAACAGATGTGTTTATCGTGGATTCTTTCCCGATGCCGGTCTGCGATTTCAAACGTGCCAAAACTTCAAAGTCTGATTTGAAGTGGGCAGATGGCACGGGAACTTATGCGACTTATGGACACTGTGAGACGAAGGGTCTCGGAACGTTTTTCAGTTTTCGCTGCAGTCTGATAACGACCGGTCTCGGTGTTCCTGTTGACTTCTGCCTGACCGCTGCGAATAGAGATGACCGGGCTGTGCTACCGCATCTCGCAGAACGCGGTGAGTATCCGATTCTTCTTGGCGATAAAGGCTATATCTCTGAGGCACTTCAGGTTGAGCTGATGGAGACCGAAGGCACTGTGTTATTACCGACGCTGAAACGGAATCAGAAGCACCAATATCCCGATGATTTTCGTCCACTTCAAGTGCGGATCCGTCGCCGGATTGAGACGACGATAGGCCAGTTGACAGAGCAGTTTCATATTGCCCGTGTGCGTGCGTTGAAGCATTGGGGGGTGCGGACGCGTATGAGCAATAAGATGGGCAGTTGTGTTCTCGGTGCTTTCGTCAATCAATGCCTCGGACGCCCCTTGATGAAACTCAAAGACCTCGTTCTCGCATAACCTCGTTCTCGTATAAGGAAGTATCTATGCTCACGAGACTAATTAGCACAAGTCGTTATTATTAGGACTTACGCAAAACTATGAAAATAGTTGACTTAGGTTGTGTAATGTGGCA
>VXZK01000307.1 GCA_009845545.1 Candidatus Poribacteria bacterium | reverse complement strand
CAGGCTAACAGCCTATGCTACAAAGATGTCCACTTATTTATGCGCTTCACTATAATCTTCATCAAACCGCACCATAAGCGTCGATTTAAGAAAAAACCGTATCGTCCTGTAGGTTGGGTTGAACGGATACCCAAAATGCTGGAAAGTAACACAAGACTCAACACACACCAGAGAAGGCACGCCAAACAGAAAACCGAGAGAAGCCCAACGCCTTTGCGGTTTCCGGGCACCTGAGGGTCTCAAGTTGGGTTTCACTACGTTTTTGGATGTATAGGACAACAAGTCGGATTTCAGGGTATTGGCACACCCACATCTGCTTTCTTAACACCGTTCAACCCAACCTATGGGACTAAATTGACAACATTTAGCAACAGTGGATATAAACATGCCGCCCCTACGGGGCTTAGGCTTTTGCTTAGAAATGCTGCAATAAATATACCGTCCCTACGGGACTGAAGAGGTTTCTGAAGGCTTCAAGGTCTCCGCGTAGTATCCGGTTCGATTAGGAATGCAGATCGCAACCCCCCTTTATCCCCTTATCAGGGGGGGCAGGAGGCAGGCGTGTACGCCGCAAAACCGAACCATAGGTGTCAATTTAGCGATTTTTTCGCGTCATTTGGATGCACTACCTCTACAGATGCCGCCCCTACGGGGCTTAGGGCTGGGAGGTTCCGTTTTTCTACACAGATACCATCCCTGCGGGATTCAAGAGGGGTTTGAAGTTTTCAAGGTTTCCGCGGAGTATCCGGTTCGGTTGCGATGCAGATCGCATCTGGGCGTGTACGCCGCAAAACCGAACCTACCGGACCTGGGTACTCAAGCGGTTATTTTTTCTTAAATTGACACTTATGGTACGCCGCAAAACCGAACCTACCGGGCCTGGGTTTGATGAAACTTTAGTCCATTTCCACGCCAGACATCTGCTCCAACGCTAACATCAGTGCTTGTGTGCCTAACCGACCGTGTCCTTGTGCTTGCACTGCCGTGTAAAGTTGATGCACTAATGCGAGTCCGGGTAAGCTTAGGTTCATCTTACGCGCCTCGTCTAAGGCGATGCTCATGTCTTTGATGAAATGCTCTACGAAGAAGCCGGGATCAAAGTTCCGTTGCAGGACGCGTGGCGCGAGGTTATCCAGAGACCAGCAGGCGGCTGCGCCGCCGCTAATTGAGGACAGCATTGTTTCCAGATCCAGACCGGCTCTGTGACCGTAGATGAGTCCCTCACAGACCCCAATCATTGTGCCGGAAATCGTGATCTGATTGCACATTTTCGTGTGTTGCCCCGCACCTGCACCGCCTTGGTGAACGATATTCTTTCCCATCGCTTCAAAGAGCGGCATTACCGCTTGAACTGCGTCCTCGTCGCCGCCGACCATGATAGAGAGGCGCGCCTCTTTCGCGCCGACATCGCCGCCTGAGACAGGTGCGTCTACGGAAGAGACATCTTGTGGTTGCGCGGCGGTGTAAATCTCTTGTGCGAGGGAGGGTTCCGTTGTTGTCATATCGACGATGATGCTGCCGGGTTTCGCGCCTTTTAAGATGCCGTTATCGCCGAGGTAGACTTCACGGACATCGGGTGGGAATCCGACAATCGTAAAAACAATATCGGAAATCGCTGCGACATCGCTGGGTGCGTCTGCCCATGCTGCGCCTGCCGCCAAGAGTGGATCCGCCTTCGCTTTTGTGCGGTTATAGACTGTCATCCCATAGCCTAAGTCCATCAGATGTTGGCACATCCAGCGTCCCATCACGCCGGTGCCGATCCAACCGAGTTTTGTCGTTGTAGGTTCAATTTTCAATGTAGTTGTCATAATTCTCCTTGTGGACGTAACGTCTCACTTATTTTTTTTAAAATCTTTTGTTACTTGCGTACCGATGATAATACCGCCCACAAGGACGGCACAATAGATACTGAAGAATCGCGTCAGCAGGACGAAAAGCGGTATCAATTCTTTGGAGATCAAATTTTCCATCAGTCTGACCGTTACAACCTCAGCGACGCCACTGGCGCCGGGGCTGGGTGCGAATAGCACAACAAAGTTTAACACCAACCCGGTAACACAGAGTTCCCAGAGCGTTGTGTCTCCGTTGAGAGCTTGGGCGACGATGTAGCTGCCGACGATTCGTGCGCCGATGAAACCGCAGGTCAAAGGTACACTCAGCGCGCACGTCCATTTGTGATCGCGAAGAAACATGGTCGCGAACGTTTTGTGTTCAGCTGTGAGTTGTTCCACTTTTAATGTGGCGCGTTCTAAGAGAGGTGCGAGGCGTGTGAACCTTCGCTGTGCAGCGGCACAAAGCCAATAAAAAAAACGGAAAACGATTTCTGGCTTGAAAAGCAACAAGATAAATAGTGTGAATACCAAGCCGAATGTCAAAAAACTAAAGAGACTTGCCCATGTCGCCTCTTTTGGTAGAAACGGGGGATCCAACCAGAGGATCGTCCCTGCACCCAGAATGAGGGTGACGAGAGTTGCGAAAAAGCAGATGAGCCCTGATGTGATCGCACCTGACAGGGGGACACCTGTCCGTGCGTAGATGTAGAGGTGCCCGACCCCACCTGTCTGAAAAGGCGTAATAGCAGAGACGCAGAGGGTCGCTAAATTGGCACGGATGCTGTCACGGAAGCGGATCGTTGGTGTCACTTTCCGGATGAAAATATGGAAACGCAGTGCTCCGAACAGCCAATCTACAAACATACATAGGCAAGCACCGAGAAGCATCTCAGTCTGCATCTCGCGAAAAACTCGCTTTATATCTTGACCACCGCTCCACAAAAAACTGACGAATAATCCAGCGAATGTAAACACCACAAAAAGAAGCGTCCCGCGAACCACATTTTCTCGGTTCAGGGAGCGGCTCAAGAATTCCTGCATTGAGAATTAAATTTCCTTATATTTAAAATACCTTGCGATTTGGTAAGGTCTATCGGTATTTCCAAGGACTTCTCCGTTGATCCGTCACGGCGCGTTGCTTGGGAGTCCATTATAGTAAAACCTATAATTAATTGGTCACTCTCAAACAGTCTGAATGCCCGTTGAGGGCATTCAGACTGGCACAACCTAACAGGTTATGCTACAAAAGATGTCTACGTGGCGACGAGTGTCAGGTTTAGGCTAATGTCCATCGGCATTGCCGAGTGCGTCAACGCGCCGACGGAGATGAAGTCTACACCGGTCGCTGCTACGGCTTTTACAGAGTCAAGTGTAATCCCACCCGAGGCTTCCGTTACGGCTCGATGGCTCACTTCTTGTACAACGCGCTGCATGATACCCGGCGGCATATTGTCAAGGAGTAAGATGTCCGCGCCTGCTTTGAGGGCTTCGTCAACCTGTTCGACGGTTTCAACCTCAACCTCAATCTTTACTGTGTGTGGAACGATCTGCCGTGCCCCTTGCACAGCATTGCCGATCCCCCCTGCGGCAACGATGTGATTGTCTTTGATCAGGACACCGTCATAGAGTCCAAATCGGTGGTTTTGTGCGCCACCGACGCGCACGGCGTATTTCTGAACTGCCCGCCACCCGGCTGCGGTTTTCCGAGTGTCCACAATTTTAGTATCATAGCCAGCGACGGTTTCCACAAATTGGGCGGTGAGTGTGGCAATCCCAGAAAGCCGTTGCAGAAAGTTGAGTGCTGTCCGCTCTCCGATTAAGATGGTTTTGGCACTTCCGTGTACCTCTGCGATGAGGGTATCTGCGCCAACTGCCTCGCCCTCTTTGACAAGTCTGCGAAACGTCAGTGTCGCATCTAACTTTTCAAACACGCGCTCGGCGACCGGTAATCCTGCGACAATCCCGTCACTCTTGGCAAGCAGTATGCCGATGCCCTTTTGTGTCGGCGGCACTGTTGCCTCTGTGGTTATATCGCCGATACCGATATCTTCTTCAAAAGCGAGTTCGATTAAGGGGTCTAATGAACGCAAATTCAGCATATTCTTTATCGTTTTGAAACTGCCACTAATACTCGATCATCTCTCCGTTAATATTTCCTGCCTCGTCAATTGTAATCATTGCCAGTCCCAAGGCATTTGCCAAATCAAAGTGTGCTCGCCAAGCCGCTTCCGACATCTCCAAGTCGATGTACCGGTCAAGAGGCTCTGAGTCGTAGGTATATATAAACAGATTACGATAGTCTTCTGGCGTTGCATCCTCGTATTCAGCGATGAACGTTAAATTGTGCTTCCAATCTTGCTCTAAATCTATCCGTTCTTGCTCTGACAGAGAATATTGTTGAAGAATGCGCTCATAGCATTCTCGCGTTTCTTCCTCGAGTTCCGCAAGCCGACGTTGTCTACGCTCAATTGCTCGTATTCGGGAGCGAGCCACCGGGCCTCGCTTTCGTTTTCTTGATTTTTTTCCGCGCTTCACTGGTTAGAACCTTATTTGAGTAGGCGCGGTTTGAGACCGCGCCGTTTCTGTTCTGGAGAGTCTTTAATACCGTTCCAGGTAAGGTGTTAGGAACTTCTTTGCATCTTCCGTGACATCCCACGCGTTGGGCCAGAAACAGAGATCAATAGAGAACCAATCGCCATCGTACCCGGTTTCATCCATGATGACGGGGATAATCGCGTCGAAATCCAGCACGCCATCTCCGAAAGGTGCGTGTGTGCTGGTATGGTCATCGTGAAGCGAGTTGTCGGAATCAATGAGGTGGAAGTGCCCGATCTGCCCCTTGAGTTGACGCGCGAGATCAATGACACCATTATCGCCAAGTGTCTCCTGTTCACCGACCTGTCGGGCACCGACGACTGCGCACATCTGCGCGTGGCATGTGTCGAACATCACTTTGAAGTTCGGATGATCGACAGCCTTCGGCATGTTAATAATGTCGCTGGGTTTGTTGAACATATATCCGGGTTCAAATTCCCAAAGCATTAGCACGCCGTGGTCTTCTGCGACTTGGGCACAGCGTCTCCAGACGGATACGATCCGATCCCAGGCTTCCTCGCGACTCACGCCCGGAATTTCTTCTTCAGCATCCGTAACAGTGTCCACTCGGATTGCAGGCGATCCGAGGTCCAAGGCGAGTTGGAGGCTTTCTTTGAACAACTTGAAGTATTTATCGTCCTCTTGCGCCTCATCCGTCGCGGGCCCCGGGTGCGACCAGAAGTCAGCGGCTAAGCCAGAGACTTCTAAGCCGTAATAGGAGATTAAGCCTTTAACGGCATCTCGATCGCTTTTCATCGGGTAATCGTTAATGTCAATATGTGGTTTGAATGCCCCGATTTCAACGCCGTCAAATTCCAGTTCGCTGAGACGCTTGACGACAGCATCAAACGGGACAGGGTTATCTTCGTAGGGACCAAATGCGTAAGCCCAACTTCCAATCGACAATTTTTTTGCCATGTTTTTCTCCAAATTTTAATGGCACAGGAGACCAACAGTTTCCTATGCTACATAGTGTGCCTCGGTAGAGTCGTGTATACCTATGATACGTCCGTCACCAGCGTCCGAACCGTTGTTTCGAGTTCAAGCGTTACCTGCTCTACCGTTTCTCTTTTCTGTGCTTTATAGGTATCGTAGCAGTCTCGGAGATTTTTGGGTTCACCGACACGGAGTGATGCGACCCGCGGTCCCCGCATTTTTGCTGTACCAAACACTTCTCTTTCCAGACGGATAATCACTTCGAGGAATCGCTCCTGTGAAGGGGCTTTGGCGACATACTCGTCCGAAATCGCTATAAAATTAATTAATCGCTCCAAGTCTGGATAGAATTGTTGGAATTTATGGAGCAATTCTTCATTTTCAAATGGGTAATGGACTCAGTATCGACCGCTAATGTTAGCCCGTTCAAATACAAACGGCTAATGAGCGGCATGAGGGTTTTGGCAACTCGAATCGCGGTTGTATTCGGTTTAGGCGGTTTATAGTAGATTCTGTAATTACTTATACACTCAGCATCGGTGCGGTTGGAATGCAGATCGCATTTGGGCGTGTACGCCGCAAAACCGCACCTACCGGGGTCTGAAAGTGTGCATTTATTTTTGGAATTTACTATAAAGTCTAACATCGCGTACTACCGTTTGCGTCCCACAGTAATTTGTTGTCTACTCCTTTAGAGGCTTGGCGGATAGCAACAGATGATCTCCATCGGGGTGTCGCTGGTGCTAACGATAACGTAACTCGACAAGCACCGTGGGATGAAAACAGATTTGCCGCGTTTAAGCGGAACGTCTTCAAAATCGCCGCGCAGTACGCCTTCGCCGCCTAACGTCACGAGTGCGTAGAAGCCTTTATCTGCTGGCATACTCAGCGTTGAATCTACTGTCAAACGTGAGCATCCGAAGAAATTTGAGGCTTCCTCTGGCACGATTCGGTCTTCACGGTTATCCCCTTCTGCTCGGACGAGTTCTGGGGTGCGTCGGATGTAGTTGTTGAGGTAATCCAATTCGAGTTTATCAAACTCAGCGGCATCTACCGCAAGGTCCCATCCGAGACCGAGGTGTCCATCATCTCTTTCAAACGGAAACCCTTCCCATTCGGCGAGGATATTCCAATCGGTGGGTTCCTGCGGTTCGAGGACACATAACCCTGTGCCGAGTGAATGGACGATCGGTGTGCGTAAGAAGTAGACTTCTCCGACCTTCGGTTCAACGACGTGCATGAGGCTTCGCAATGTTGGTACATCTTGTGCCTCCATCAGACGGCGGAACTCTGCTTTGTCCATATCTTCTTTCCATCCGATCCAGGCTTTGGCACCCGGACGCGTGCCGATTAAGATCCATGCCTCATTTTTGCCGAAGGGTGAGTTGAGATGTTCTTGTGCGAAATCCGGATTTGGATGCCAATGGATAGGGATATGCGCGCCTTCACCGACATCGAAAATCTTAAGGAGCACACCTAATTCAGTGCCATATTTAGCGACGTGCGCGCCACCGAGTGTCTCTTCTGGAAATGCGTCGAGCAGTGCTTTCAGTAACACGACCTCACCGCTTGGGAGTTCGATGCGGCTCAGTCCTTTGTCGGGTGGGTTGTCTCTGCCCGGGGTAATCGCGCGGTTTGTCGAGAAGATCCATTCTTCAGAATAATAGTCATCTTTCGGGTCGTCTTCACCCATAAACTCAGCACGGAGTTTTCCACCGTTATAGAAATGCAGGTAGGTGTTCGGTGCTAAGGCGATGGGTGCGTCTAACATTGACTGTAGTTCGTTTTGTGATGCCATATTGCTATCCTTTCTTTATCTTTACGGACTAAGGGTGTCATTTGTGGATTCCCTTGTTTCAAGTAAGTTTATCATTTTAGACAGGTTTTGTCAAATCATTTTTTGGCGATTTAGAGGTGTGTGGTTTTCGGTTTTTTGTTGGTTTTGGAGGGGTCGCTCCTACAAGCGATCTTTGGAAAGATAGATTGAGAGGGCGGTGCTACTGCCTCGAGGGGTACCAGCAACCATTTCGGCACAGCACCCATCGCTGCGATGTCATTGCTATTGACGCATACCACATACCACCCAATATCTTCAGTCGCAAAGGTAATAGGATCGCTGGTTGCAACAAGATAGGTGTCTCCCAATTCAATGACAGCAGCATCTTCGCCGAGTTGTGGACCGACAACCACACCTGTGTTGCTATTGGATGTGGGCAAAAGTTCCTTTAGAAAGTCGTGTTTCAGTTTCCCGACAGGTAGCTTCATGTCTTTTATCGTTCCCCAGCGTTCCACATTTCGGCGCGGATTATGAACACCATGGGGTCTTGCAACCATTCTCCATAACCGATGTTGCCGTCATCGGTCAGATAGCCAAGTCCTTTATCAATGCAAGCGAGAAGTTCAACATCTTCCACTGCGAGGGTAAAACCACCGTATTCGATCTGATCGTCAAGGGCAGTGATAACAAATGAGCTGCCGGCGACATGAGCAGCATTCTGATTGCCAATTTCGCCTCTGGCGATCGCGTCAATCCTGCCATCGGCGAGGGCTTCAAGTAATTCTGATTCACCAGTTTCATCTCCGAGATAGACGATCTGTGGCAGATTGTCCGAAGGTGAGAAGAGATGGTGTCTGCCTACCAAGTTCAAAGAGGCTTCGGCTGCGGTAATTATATAATTCGATGTGCCATCGGCAATAACAGTGCCTTGCGATGTCTTAATACGTGTTCCATCAGCGAGCACACCGTTCGCATTAACAATTCCAGTGAGTTCAAGCAAACGCGCTTCTCCGGTTGTATCCGAAAGTACGCCAACGCGTATATCACGCGTGAGAGAGGCATAGTCGGAGAGGCGTGAGGCATCTTCAGCCCTGACTAAAAGCGATTGGCGGAACGTGATATGCCCGGATGTAAAGACAACGCGCGGCGTGCCTGTTGCATCCTGGGTCCGAGTCTCAAGAATCGTGATGCCCCCCGCAATAATATCGTATTCTGGATTGGCGGCTTTGAGCCAGATACCGGGCCATTCAGCGATACCTTTTCGAGAAAAAGAGAAATTTGTGTCGTCCATGGTTTCAAGTGCTGTCAAAAGGTCCGCTTCATAGCCGCGATGTGCGTTGAACCCTTCAGAAGTCGGATCATCGTCAGCACTGTAACTCACAGGATCAAAATACGCGTAGAAGCCGAGATTCAGAACGCGTTTATTCTCCGGGCAAACTTTGCGCCTCGTTGGTTCATCAGGAGAAAGTACCTTTTGAATTTGCTGACATCCTGATACTATAGCGGACAGCAGCAGAAAAATTAAAAGCGTACAAAAAGCACCATATCTGATGAAAGTCGTTTGAAGTCGGTTTTGGTGAGATGTCATTGGAATTCTCCTAATGGGTGTGGGGCGCAAAGGGTGGATTAGATAAAAATCTTGTAGGTTCGTAAGCCGGATAGGGGGCCTATGATTGCCCAGGTGCTGCCGATGACGTAATCGCCTAAGATTAATCCTAAAAAGAGGGGTGCGACCTTCCGATGCAACCGCAAACCGCCGTGCCGTAGAATCATTAACTTCAGGAACCACGCCACGAAGAAGGCGAACCAGAAATAGTCCATCGCGAAACTGATAGCGAGTGCGTAACCCGCCGGGTGAAAGGGCCACCACAGGAAATGCATCCGCATATACATCATTACAAACGTCAGCAGCGCGCCGATGCCCATAAATCCGATACCGACCATATTCGGCTCGGTTGGGTTATGTAACCACCGCTGGAGCCGACCGAACGATTCCCTGCCGACCCAGCCCTTGAAGCCACCGGCTTTCGCCACCGCACCGTTTCGGAAGGTGATGTCCAGATTTGCCCAAAAGGTCGCCAGAATGCCGATGACAATCGCGATGAGCATCGCCACCCATAAACGTCGGTTGCCCATCCCCGTTGATTCTGCGAGTTTAAACGCCTCAATCTGGTTCGGCATCGGGTGATTGCGGTAACCGCGATTGAACCAGTAGAACAGCGACATAATCGTGAGGCTGCTCGTGTCAAACCGTCGCGTGCCGCCGACCGTCGCCAGCATGTCGTGTGGGTTAACGTAGTAAATCTCGTGCGGCGTGCCGAGTTCCGCCCTGACCCGCGTGATCGCAAAGGAGAGCAGGAAGTAAACGCCAAAGAAAATGCCAGCGACCCATAACGTCATTCCCGCGATAGAGGAAAAGATGCCGAGTGCCACGAGCGATCCCAAAATGCCTAAGAAAGCCGCCCGATACGGCATCGGTTCATTTGAATCATCGAGGCGCGATGTGAACCCAAACACCTTTTTCAGCACTTCACTCAGGTGCCGCCGTGTGACCCAGACAGCGAGCAGGAAGAGCGCGATCCACGCACCGTAGGCCTGCTCGTTCAACGCCGGAAAATAACGGGTGCCGAGTGCCGCAGCGATAACAAATTCCGCTAAACGGACAACAAAGAAAAACCAGCAGGAAAAGGAGAGGTCCAACGGTAGGAAGAAGGCTAACCCAACAGCGAACGGGTAGACGGAGATCCGCGTCCCACGGATAGCACTCCACGGACGTTCCGTGAAGATATTCTGGAACACGGCTGTCCGTTTGATATAAGGAATCTCTGGAAACTGTGGGAAGAGGTAGTGAACCCCGTTAATCACACCAATAACTACGGCGATACTGAATCCCATCCACATCATTCGGTTCTTCAGGAGCAGGATCCCACCGTCTTCGGAGAGTCCGAGCGGGAGTTGTATGATCGGATACGCTAATTTCTCCTGTTCTGCCCACCGTCTTCGGACGAGTGTGTTGATGCAGAGCATCATGAACATCATAATGAGGAAAAAGAGTCCCCAGAACATTAATGGCTTTATCCAAACCGAGAAGTTGTGCCGCGTATAGAAAGTCGATTCTCCTTCATAAAAGCCTTGCAAACTTTGCGCGTCGGAGACCGTGAGCCATGAGGGTAGATACCGAAAAAAAAGTGCCTGCCACTCGTTCTCCTCGGTTGCGAACCGGAACGGATGTGCGATGCTGCCGAACATGTTCTGCATCGTGTCGTGTCCGGCAAACGTACAGGAGATCGCCACCATAATGTAGATAGTGAGCAACTCGCCTTGCTGGAGCATCTGCGACGGTGCGAGTCGTTTCAACACGCAGTTAGCAACGACACAGACAAACATAATGAAAACTGGCTGGATGAAAAGCGGTAGGCACGAACCGTCAAGCGAGTAGTACTTTACCTCAACAATCGTCATCCAGTAGACATTGATCGGGATGAATAAAACGCCTAAAAGAAGCGAACGTCCAGTAACACGTGCTGATGAGATCAAAGTTTTTTGTCCATGCATTGTTAATAGTTGTCAGTTAAGAGGTTTCTGGGATTTCATATTTCTTGGTAACGGTTGGTGTATCAATTGGGTAACGACGGTTACAGAGAGATGATCAAACATCAGGAACCAGACTTATAACTTATAACTCATAACTACTAACGGTAGGTTTTAACGATTTCTGAGATGACTCGTGCCCTATTTTTCCAATTCATACGCGCGGGCGGGATGAGGTAGATGCCATCAATCTCACATTCGTCTTGATTGCGGATGTTGCGAACCAATTCTAAGCATAACTGCATGCCGAGTTCCTGTCCAGCGGTATCTCCGAGGTCCCGGAATTTGTCAACGATAAACTGCGGAATGTAAAGTCCCAAATTGTCCCGGAGGTAGGAAGCGCTGCGGAAACTTGTGAGCGGTAATATGCCGTAAAGCATCTTTATACCCAGATGTTCCGTCGCCTGCTGAGTGTGCAGAATGTCCTCGTAAGTCCAGACAGGCTGTGTATAGGCAAAATTAGCCCCTTGCGCCACCTTATTTGCGAGATGTTTGACATGCGGTTGGAGATTCTCAGCGATTGTGAAACCCCCGCCGTAGTAGAATCCGCAGGGTTCGCCGATAGATGAACCGTCAGCGAGTTCGCCTTGATTTAACCGAGCAATGAGTTTCATCAATTGAACCGCGCCACGGACATCTGGAACAAGGCTTGCCGTCTCATAGGGCCCGGCTTTCGGATGGTCGCCTGATAAAGCGACGATGCCTCGGATTCCCAACGCTTCCGCCTCTAACAGATGCGATTGCATGCTGATGAGGTTCCGCGATCGGGTTGTCCAATGGATGAGCGTCGGAATCTGTGTTGCCTGCTGAAGTCGATACGCCGTCCCCACTGCCCCGATGTTCACCGCTGCACCGGAATTGTCGGTCACATCAAACAGGTCTACCCCGATTGCGGCGAGCCCCTTTGCTTCCTTCAACATCGCCCGCAATTGTGGAAATGTGTTGGCGCGCGTCTCTACACTTACAATGCGTTCGCGCGTTTCAAACACTTGCTGCACGGGGTTATCGTAGGGACGAGATGACCTCGCCCCTACTGACCTGATTTTGGGAAGAACGAAGATGCGCGACTCCCGTTGGACGGGTTCCCGTCCTGCGATCGCCTGTCGGATTTTCGCTGTATATGCCGGTGTCGTTCCACAACAACCGCCAATCATGTTCGCGCCAAGTTCAACGAGTTTTCCGACGTAGTCGCTGAAAACCTCAGCTTCCACTGTGTAGGAGACCGCCACTTCGCCTTGTTCGACTCTCGGATTGCCAGCGTTCGGTTGCACTGCAATCGGTACTTTGATAACGGGGGCGAGGAGTTCCATCGCTTCAACCAGATCGTGGGGCCCTCTACAATTAATACCGACTGCATGTGCACCGAGTTGTTCCAATTCTTGTGCGAAGACACGTACGTCTAATCCGGTGCCGACAGTTCCACCTGAGATGCCGCTAATTTCAACAATAACAGGGACACCGTAAGTGAGTGCCTGTTTTGTAGCGACTTCTGCCTGTTTCGGGGAAACGAACGTTTCGAGTACGAGGAGATCGACACCTGCCTCAACAAGCGCATCCATCTGTTCCTTGAAGGTCTGTCGGATTATCTTAGTAGACGGAACTGTGGTATCTAAACTGCGGAACGAGATTTGTCCGACGGACCCGGCTATGTAACTTGTCTCGGAGACCGCTTCGCGTGCCAGTAGCACACCCGTTGTGTTAATTTCTTTGACTTGTTCAGCTAAACCGTGGACAGCCAGTGCCTCTCTATTTGCCTGATAGGTATTCGTCTGGATAACATCGGCACCCGCGTCGGTGTAAGCGCGGTGGATCGCCGTAACTTTCTCGGCATGTTCCGTAGAAATATTGCAGGCATCAACACACTGCAGGTACGCCGGTATCCGTTTGCGGAGTTCAGTTCCGATAGCGCCGTCACACACCAGTATTCGGTGTGCTAAGGATTCCATGAAGTTGTCTTTTTTTCTTGAAGTCGTAGCCATATAAGCGAAAAGCGCGCCTATGAAGCGCGCCTTCCAATGTTTGCGAGATAGACGCTATCTGATGATAGAGCCTGCCTTTTCAGTTGGGAGATAATAATAGCCGAAGATAATACACATCTCATCTTCAGACGTGAGTCCGAATTCGAGGCGTTTATTCGTATCGTAGTTGTTATGGGTACACTGGAACTGGATCGTATCGTTTGCGTCTAAGCGCACAACCGGATCAAACAGGGTGATGGGGGCATCATCGTAAGCGATACTCCGGTGCAGCAAATCGCCTGTTGATCCGTGAAAGATTTCGAACAATTCTCCGTGCCGATGCATGTGAGATGAGAGAAAGAAGACACTCAGCACAGCATCGGGGTCGTGCCCACGCTTAGCCAGTTCACCATCTTCACCGCCAATATACCACGCCCCTTTGGAAACGCGCGTGAATCCAGGCGGAACATTAATATCTCGATTGCTAACGAAAATTTCAATCGCCTCGTACTTTACCTCTTCCTCCGGGATCGTGTAGATGTTAACGTACGTTTCGCCGATCAGTGTTTCATCACCGAGTAGGTTGATGTAATGGGAATTAAGGTCGTAAACTGTGTTACCGGGCATCCGTAACCCTACGCCTTCTGGGAACTCATATAGGACATCATCGGTTTGTGTGCCAACGACGAAAAGTCTATCAATACTGACATGACCGAGTAGGTCTGGTTTCTCTGGATCAAGTACACGGAAAACGTCGTCCGGATTAACGCCGATCCCGGGGGTCACTCCTTCCTCCATGAGTCCTTTTTCAAGGCCAGTCTCCGTGAGTCTGTATATGATAAAGTGATGGCTGCCAGCGGGATAAAAGATCTCTACTCTACTAATAAAGATGTCTTCCTCTACCAGATTGCCGTTTTCATCTTTGATTTGCGTGGTGTAGAAGACTTCCCGTTCAGTGCCGGGTTCGATTTTGAACGGTGGTAAATGGATTTGGTAGCCTTGCCCGGGCGGTGGTGGTGCGGGGGGTTCAAAGACTTCATCCGGGTCGCGTAAGACGCCAAGATCCCCAATACCTGCAACTTTCCCTGTCTCAGGTGCGCCTGCCTCAATCCATGTCCGAATCGCATCTATTTTACCTTCGTGGATCACCCCGCCACCGAACGGCATGCGAGAGCCTTGGTCGGGTTCTGGTCCTATGAGTTTCGTCAAAAGGAAACTGTTATCTGGATTCTCCGGATCCACGAGTTTCATACCGGCAGCGGCAGCCGCGGGGTTTTGTGGCACAACACCGACTAAAGCATCATAAGAGAGTCCGTACTCCAGACTCAAACCCCGAGAATTTGAGGGGGCTGCGTGACAGGTACTGCTCGCACAACTCTTATCAAAGACATATTCCTGAATGTCATGATACGCTGAATTTTCATCAGGGACTGTTTGCCCGAGACTGTTGCTCACACGCACCAGGTCCAACACATTGATGGTCCCATCGCGATTCACGTCAGGATTCTGCTCAGCAGTGCGATCCACGGGCTGCCCCAATGCATCTGCGACAAGCACCAGGTCTTGGATGTTCACGATGCCGTCGTTGTTGACATCCTCTAAAAGGGTCGGATTCTCACCGTGCCCGAGTGCGGAGAAGGAAATACCGACCACCAGTGAGAGGATGAGCGTCGAATAAATGAGTTGTTTAACCATGATTAACAATTCAACCTCCAAATGTTAGTTATTTAGGACTTACGCAAAATTGGTTCAGAACGCCTATTTTGATATAATAAAGGCACTTTCTATCAGGGTTAGGTGCGGTTAGAAACCGCACCTACCAGGGGAGTGCGTAAGTCCTATTATTGACGCAATTCATCTTGCGCCGTGTTTTTGAAAAGCTCTGTTTTTGAAGTAAATCGATATTTTAAGAGCGTCCATGCAGCGAATAACCCGTCCGACCAGAACCGGAGTTTCTTACCTTCCTTCTTGGTGCGCGGAAAATAGGAGACGGGTACCTCATAAATGCGATAACCCGCACGTAAGATTTTAGCGGTAACCTCCGGACAGAATTCAAAGCCTTCACAGGTCAAATTCAGTCGCATTATCAGTTCAGTAGAAAAGGCTTTATACCCGGTTGATTCATCGGTGATTCGACACCCGTAAAGCAGATTCGTGTAGGTGGCGAGGAGACGATTTGCTATGAAATTATGAACACTCGCATTTCCACGTCCATTTAGAAACCTTGATCCGTAAACGACTTGAACATCATTCCGCTCAAACGGTTTCAAAAGGTCCACGAGGTCTGTCGGGACCAACTCCATATCGGCATCCTGAATAACAACTGCTTCTCCCTTTACGTAGGGAAGTCCACTGCGAATCGCAAAACCTTTGCCACTATTTTCTTTGCAATGCACAACGGTTAACTCATGAACTGTTCTTAACGCCTCAAGTATCTTGTCCGTTCCATCGGTGGAACCGTCGTTGACAACAATAATTTGTTTTTTCATCGGCACTGAATGCACAGCCTCGATGACCTGTCTGATCGTTTGCTCTTCGTTAAACGCAGGAATGATTACAGATACCACCATCGTTCATCACGCCTCCGCCTTAAATAATTAGAGCAAGGATCGGACCATACCGCCGTCTACTTGAATTGTCGTTCCTGTTATGTAGCTTGCGCGTTCCGACGCGAGAAATACAACTAAGGTTGCAAATTCGTCTGGATCCCCGATTCTACCGAGCGGAATGTCCGCCGTCATCTTTTCGAGTGCTTCATCAAACGTGATGCCCGCCTCTTCAGCGCGTACCGTCGCCAGCTGCTGGATGCGATCTGTGAAGATAATCCCCGGGCAGACGTTGTTCACCAAGATTTTTTCCGGTGCCAACTCCGTTGCGAGCGTTTTCGCAAAACCGATGACACCTGTCCGTGCCATATTTGATAACATCAGGTTATCTACAGGCTGTTTAACAGAGACAGAGGTGAGGTTGATAATCCGTCCACCACCGCGGGCACGCATCGACGGAACGACAGCACGGCAGAGGTTGATGGTACTCATCAAGTTCAAGTGTACTGCGTCTTGATAATCCTGAGCATCCAAGTCATCAAACCGCCCGGCTCTGGGGCCCCCTGCGTTGTTGACTAAAATATCAATACCGCCAAAATGATCAATCGCTGTGTTAATAAGGTGCTCAACCTGCGCTGGCTGGCTAACATCGGTCGGTACTGCTAACACCTCAGTGCCAGTCTGGTTCCGAATGTCATCCGCTGTTGCTTCGAGTGCGTCACTATTTCTGGCACAGATGGTGACGCGTGCCCCTTCCTGTGCTAAACCGAGTGCGATTGCGCGTCCGAGTCCTTTACTTGAGGCACCGACAACTGCAACTTTGTCTGTGAGTCCGAGGTTCATTTTTTTGACTATGGGTCCCTGGGCCGCTCTCCATTTCATTACGAGCGGGTTTCCGGTTAATTCGTGACTGGGATTGAGGATTTGTACCTGATTTTTCTTCGTTAATAATCGTACACCTCCGCTGAATCCGACGCATCTTAATTTTAGGCACCGCCACAAGGCCCTACATCCTTTCAAAAACAGAATCAAGTTTACGAGGTTAAGTATAACACTATGGCAGTGTAATGTCAAGCGTAATTTCCGTGCGGGGGTGTATAATTGTTTGAGGGCGGTTCATTGATAAGCAAGTCTACCGATATGCTTTGTAAAAAATGCCAAATTTTGCAGAAAAAATGCTTGTGCTATTTCAAAACGCGGATAAGAGACGCAATGTCCGATGATGGCCGTTGATAGAAATCGTAACAGACTTGTTCTTTATTGAAATAACTTTTGTGTCTGCGTCAAGATTATCGTTGATGGAAACAATGTGCGTTGTGTGTCCTACAGTAGTTTCAATTATCGCGGTCGGGGATGTTCTGTCATCTTTCGGCAAAATTGTACCCAGTAAACGATAGTGGTCTTGAGGACGTGGCGGTGTCCAACCGAGCGGACGAAATAAATTATTGTCTATGATGGTGTGGTAGAAATCGGTCTTCTGAAACTGCTTTAAGGTATCCGGATCTTCATTCCGCGGTGGCGTGCGGACTTTTGAGTGCGTTTGTGTTTTGACGGTTCGCGCGGTGCTTTCCGGGTGTGTCCGCGTGGCAGTATAGAGAACACTGAAGAAGAGCGCGATGGCGAGACTGGCGGCGATGTATTTTCGGTATTTCATGCGGTAAAAAGAGGCGAAGGTTTTATTGGATTTGTAGTTTTATTGGATTTGTAAATGATCGTCTATTTCGGGGAATCCTGTTTTGAGATATTTCACATCGGGGTGGATGTTAGGGGGATAGTGGATCTCCCAGATTTTGATTTTCGGGGGTGCGTCGCTCTCAACGGGGTAGATTGGGGCAAAAGCGTCGCTGTGTTCTCCCCGAAAGTAAAGTTTGACGGCGAGGCTATTCCAACCGGGGGCAGGAACACTGTAGGCTTTCTGAAGTCGGACGAGATGATCGGAGTCGTTCTGATCGAAATAGAGAATCGCACCGAATGTCCCAAAGTCCAGTGCGGTTTGTATATCCTTATGGTAGGGTATGTCTATCTCTTTAGAAAGCACCGAGTGGTTGCCCAAGACAGCGGTTACCTCCAGATGTCTGGGTTCGGTGTTAACAATATCAAGCAAGTAAAAGGCCTCTGCTGCGATCTTGTGTGGCGATACCCATCGGTGTGGTGAACCGATAGGGGAGACTTCATATTGAAGTTTGTGTGTTTCAAACGATCTATCCGATTCTGCATCACTGCCAATGAATGAATAGCTCCCTGCCTTAGAGAGTATGCCGTGTTCGCTGAGCATCAGATGCGTTGCGCCGTGTGTTTTTAGGAACTCAAGTGCCTCTTGCTCGGATTGTGCACAGAAGACGTGTCGGTAATAGAGATGTATCCAGTGCGGGAGATAATGGTCAGGGTCAATGATGGTTTTGACACCACCGAGGACGTTAATTCTGTTGCCAGCCCCCCAGCTTGCAGCGATGACACTGTTTTCTGGGAGTGTGTCTTTCATCCATTGGAGTGCTTTTGTTTCGCTGCCTTCCCCAGGTGTCGGTTTCTTCAAACGGGCCGCGTAGTAGATGGATCGGGTTGCATGCCCGCCGACAGGTGTCCAAAAGAGTATCGGTATAAGCACGAGGACGGCAAAGAGCGTTGTTGCGCGTTTTTCCTGGAGATGTGGATACACGATGTTTATATCCTTGAGCCATTGTATGAGGTGTGTTGGTGAGAGGTAGAGGAGCCATGCGGTGCCGTAAGCGACCGGGATGCCGATAAAGAGGTCGCTTCGTTTCGCCCCCCGGGAGAGACTCACCCAGATGAGGAACCAGGCAAGCATCGCGAGGGTCACAAACACATGTTTCGGTGTCCCGACAGATCGGAGGACGATAAAGCCGAGTGTGAGGACGGTGAGCACGAAGGACGCGATAAACAGGGTATCGCAGAGATTTTCTCCGATGCCCTCGCTCAAAGGATCACGGAAGAAGGTTGTCGCGGTGAAGAGCGTCAGCGAGAGTGCTGCGGGTAGCCCGTTCCACTTCCACAAATGTAGGGGGGCGACGATTAAGCCGAGACTCCCTAAGACAAAGATGGCACCGTGTCGGCGCTGCCAAAACCTGAAGTGTGGATCGCCTAATTCACCAACATCTTTTATGAGTCGGCTCTCATCAAACGGATATGCGGTTTCTGCGAAGGTCCCTGCTTGGACGAGGATATAGGCGACTCCTGTGAGAATACCGAGACAGGTTAAGCCCCACGCGAGTTTTTTACCGTGGGTTCGCAGCAGTGGGTAATAATGAAGCAGTAGGTATCTTATGCCACGTAGCGCGTAAACGGTCAGCGGTGGAAAGAGCATCAGGGCGGTGACGTGTGTGGAGAAGCCGTATCCGTTGTGATATGCAGGACTGATGAGATAGAGCCACGGCACGAAAATGACCAACCAAAGGAGATATTCTTTCAGGTGCTGTTCTGTATCCGTGGTGCAGAACTTATAGAGTTCTATCGCAACAATCATTAGGACGAAAACGCCGAAACCTTCCCAACTCATGCCACCCAAGAAAACGGTGAACCCCGCGAGTGTGGTGGCAATCCATCTGCGTCTTCCGGGTGCCATCTGTTCTTTCCATAAGTAACTGGTGACGACGAGGACACCTATCAGATAGCACCATGCGTCTCTGTCTCCGTAACCTGCAGCACTCCGACTGATGCTACCGGGGAGCGTCGCAAGAAGCACGCCCATAATCGAGGCGAACATCACGCCATAGCAGCGGGCGAGGAAAAGAAAAAGCACACCGATCGCCAGGGTGAAACAGACCGCGGGTGAGTAGTGTTGGATGTCATAGACAGATACCCACGGAAAGACTTTATGCGTGTATGCGATCGCGTAGGCATATAGAGAAAGCAGCTGCTGGTTATCTCTACCGAGGGGCAGCCATCGGTCCATATCGCGCCCGGGTAAGGATCCCTGTTCCGCAATTGTTTCTGCTTGCCTATAGTAAAGATATGCATCGTTACCTGTGAACTGTTTGTCTGGAATCCGTTCTACACCTTGAATCCGAATATAGAAGGTGAGACACAAGAGACCGAAGCAGATCACCCCCGTGCTGATGCGTTTGAAAGGGAGGCGTTTCATCTGTGAAAATACGGCGCGGTTACGCGTTTTCCTTATCATCGGGTTCTGAAGGTTCTTCTGAGTCCACGTAATTGATTTCCATTAACTTTCTTGTCAGGAATTCACGAGGTATAAAACGCCCCAGAAGTTTTATTATTAGATTAGCAGTCTTCGCGCGCTCTTCGGGTGTTTTTTGGGCACTCTCCTTGCGGATGGATTCTCCAAGAAGGTCATTTCGGCGCACTGCATCCTCACGGAAGGCTGCGTCCTCTTCCTCCGAAATGGGCTCCCCTCGCAATATTTTCATCCCCGTTCTCATGAGCCCGGCGTTCTCTGCTTCGTAACTATAGTCTACCCCTATTTCTTTCCCTTTCGCTTTTAGCCTTTCGGGGTTCTTCTCGGCTTGGCTGAGGAACTGGTCAACATCCTGCAGGGTTGGTTCCTCATCACATACCTTTGCATGTCCCTCTGCGGATGCTTGTTTCTCTTTCTCTGCTGCCTCCACCGTCTTTTCGGGTCTGGTCAGCATTTTTTTAGGATCCATTGCTGTGCTCCCTTCCACTGATGTGGATATGTGGAGACACCCAACAAACATCAGGAGTGAGTATCTCCACACGGAAAAATTAATAGAACTTAACTGTCGTTAGTTGAGCGAACCTGTTAGGAACTCTAGCAGTATGGGCAATCGTCACCGCATTAGCTATCGTTCTCTTCATCGTTCTCTTCATC
Organism: Candidatus Poribacteria bacterium; assembly: GCA_009845545.1. GTDB lineage: Bacteria > Poribacteria > WGA-4E > WGA-4E > WGA-3G > WGA-3G. Next base: position 1,239 of record VXZK01000307.1, on the reverse strand, counting down.
GTTCTCTTCATCGTTCTCTTCATCGTTCTCTTCTTCCTCTTCTTCCTCTTCTTCCTCTTCGTCAGGTGGATCAAGGATAAGCGGAGATTCAGGCGGCTGGACGCACTGTTCCTGGGTATGAGAGACGGTTTTTAAAGTTTTATTTTCCTCCCTCTGTTTAAGCCATGAGTACGTAACCCCGCCCCCGTCAAGGTGGAAAGCCTTGACAACCCAATAAGCGACTTTGGCCACCTCCTTTATCTTCTTCCCACATTTTACACATGTCTCCCACCTACTCGGGCTTTGATGAGAATGCGATTCACTGTCAGCATTTGCGGCTTTATCGTGCATCGCGTAGGCGGCCGTTTCAAAGAGTGCGATTTGCTCAAGGCGACTCGTTTCGTCAACGGACTCATTTTGGAAGAGTGTTAAGACACCATCCATCATCGGTGCGGCAAAAAGCAACAACACCATCACAGACAAAACTCGTAATAGACTCATTTGTCTCGTTTTCACGAAAATTCTCCTATGGTTGAATTCAACGAATGGAGTATTGCCGGCACGCAACAAAGAAAAGGAGGGTGTCAGGCAATCCTCTGTATTCTGATATAAGGTGCTAACCTAAAAGTTGCAAAAGCAAAGGTGTTTTATGCTACAATTAGGTTAGCGCTGTCATACTCGGTCTATGGCAGTGCCGCGTCGATGGGTGGTGGTAACACCCTCGGCGCACCTCAGAGACGTTAGAGGCTGCCATGTGAAAAATATTCATGACAACAACAATAGGAGACCTACATAAGTATAGCATGTGCCGGTGTTGTTGTCAAACAAAAAAGTTGCAACACCACGGAACGCACTTAGCGAATCCACTGCGATGCAACACAAAAAACCCGCTATGCAGGACTTTGTCCGGGACAAAATCAGCACGCGGGAACATAAGGTCTCCGGAACCGGAGCAACCCCGTGAAATACAATACTTAACGGTTGTAAAGTGGGGGGGGGCCAGGGGTGGCAACACAGTAGCATCAAACAGGCTTCCGCACAGCGCGGATACCCAAACATCTACTGTCATTTTCAAGCGATCATCTTTCAATACAGTATTCAGAAACCGATCTCTGCTTTTCATCGCTTTTATTTTCTCTCCCCGCCGCTAAGCGGAAAACACATAAAATTAACATGTCTAAACGTTCACTGTCATTAATTATACTCTGTCACTTACCCCCATTTTTTCCTGAAGGTTTGTGGTGAAAGGTTTTAGTTGTT
>VXZK01000166.1:8988-21395 GCA_009845545.1 Candidatus Poribacteria bacterium | reverse complement strand
ATCGTATGCCAGTTAACTGTGCTATATGCCTTGGAGTGCCTCAATCTGTTGACAAAACTCGCGTCAAAATCTGATTCACGAGTTGCAGATTCGCCTTTCCTCGAGTAGCACATATCACTTGACCTACAAGGAATCGAATCGCTTTCTTCGTGCCACCACGATAACCCTGGGCCAGGGTTCTCCTCCATGCCCGGTAAAATGATGGCTTCTATCTCACGGTCCCACTACGGGCGTTAGCACTTTTGTAGTGCTGCAACGCGTACAAGGTTTTAGTCAATCTTAAACACTATCTGTCTTTCTGCAAGGTGAGATTCGGAGGCAAGGATATCTTCAATAAGACTTTTCGTTTCCGGAATACGCAGAAGTTCTTCAAGAAAATAAAGAATATTATCCTCAGCATCTGATTTACGAACTTCCACAATCTCATCGTAATCAATTTCTAATAGGTCACAGAACTCCCTACCTGTCATTGCCTCTTTAATATCAATTCTCTGCTTGAATCCTTTCCAAATGACTTCAGCGTCATCTTGATTAAAGGCACAAAAGTGAGTTGAAACCCTATATGGAAGTCGTCCCGCATTTCGTTTGGCAAAATCGTGCAGTGCTTCGCGCTCGCCATCGGCTTTTTTTGTATCAAAAATGTGCCCATCTTTTAACTCAACAATGTGACAGCGTTGGTGCCCGGATCGCCTCTTGAAAATGATAAAATCGGGTTCTGATCCTTGAGCATTTAATGCAGTACACTTCTTAATCTCTTTCTTTTTTCCCAAAAGCACACCGTCCGGCATGATGTCTTTGCGAAGAAAAGCATCCAGATCATCTATGGTTTCGACTCTTGCCGTTATGAGTCTCTCTAATTCACTTCCGGCCGAAATCACAGTCCCCTGTACTTTGCTCATGAGTTCGCCCAATGCTTCATTACCAAAAACGCGAGCGTATCCACCAGAAGTTTCCTTAGGGATTCTACCTCTAATTTTTGCCATCTTATCCCTCCAGGTCACATCCGATGAAATTTCGGTTTTTTGAGAGTGCTGCCTGCATGACAGAAAAGGATCCTGCGGCTGGATCAATAACATAATCGCCTTCATTGCTGACAGCAGCAATGAGTTCTGCCTGTAAATGAATAGGCTTCTGGTGTGGATGCTCCTTTGTTTTTGTGCGTTCAAGCCAAACATCGCGGATGTTGTGGATTTTCCAAACCCCTTTAGCTCTTCGTGGATGCTTCTGTAAAACAACACAATATTCACTCACACGCCTTGATCGGTATCCCATGCCAAACCTATCCTTATTCCAGACGATCAAATCTACAACGTCTAACTGTGTGTCCTCAAACCATGTTCTGAACCCCTGGCAAAGGTGAAATTTATCCATCCATAAAAACAGATGTCCAGACGGGATAAGCACATCGTCAATACCTCGAATGAATTCTGAAATCAGTTCTTCTGGCATTTGCATTAATGCAGATCTGCGTTTCTCTCTACTTTTTCCCTCATTGCCGTAATTCATTCTGTCAAGTACCCCCCGGTACTGTGGATCAAGAAACGCTACAGGCACCGATTCTTTTGGAAGGTGGGATAGGAGTTTCAGGCCATCCATCTTCAACCTTGTATTCGGTTTCAGAAAATCAGGCAACTCTATAGGCGGGGCTTGTACGACCCGATCGGTAGAGAACACAGTGTTTTTAACCTCATCCGTTGTGTCAGGGAAAAGTTTAAGATTTTCCTTTATGGAGGCCAATTTCTTCATAGATTCTCCTTGTTTCATTCACCTGTCAAAACTCGCGCCAGGATCTGATTCACCAATTGTGGGTTCGCCTTTCCGCGAGTGGCGCGCATGACTTGTCCGACGAGGAATCCGATCGCTTTCTTCGTGCCGTCACGATAGTCTTGCGCGGGACCAGGGTTCTCCTCAACAACCTGTAGCACAATGGCTTCTATCTCTGAGGTATCCGTAATCTGCGCTAAGCCCTTTTCAGCCACAATCTCTTTCGGCATTTTGCCTGTCTCAAAGGCATCATCAAGCACAGATTTAGCGATTTTACCGCTGATGGTTGCATTGTCAATCAATTGGATGAGTTCACTGAGATGTGCTGGTGTGATTTTTGAATCTTGGATCTCAATCTCTGCGGTATTGAGGAGTCGGGTCAGGTCACCCATGATCCAGTTCGCACAGGTCGTCGGTTCGCCGCTGAGTTGTGCCGCTGCGTCAAAGAATTCAGCGAGGGCTCGGGTCGTTGTCAGAAATTCGGCGTTTTCGGCGGAGATGCCGTAATCCGCAATAAAACGTTTGCGCCGCACGGCAGGGAGTTCTGGGAGCGTCGGTTGGACTTCCTGAATCCATTCATCGCTGATCTGGACATGAACGAGATCGGGTTCGGGGAAGTAGCGATAGTCGTCTGCCTCTTCCTTGCCGCGCATCGCTACGGTTTTACCGGTGCTTGGATCAAACAAGAGTGTTTCTTGGACGACCTCTTCACCGGCATCTAAAATCCGGGCTTGCCGTTTCACCTCGTATTCCATTGCATCAATCAGTTCTTGGAACGAGTTTTTGTTCTTAATCTCTGTGCGCGTGCCTAACGCTTTACTGCCCTTGGGTCGTAGCGAGAGGTTCGGTTCGCATCGTAGACTGCCCTCTTCCATGTTACAATCGCTGACTTCAATGTATTCTAAGATTTCTTTAACAGCGCGACAATAGGCGATTGCCTCTTCGGGAGAGTGCAGTTCAGGTTCGCTTACGATTTCGAGGAGCGGTACACCGGCACGATTGAAGTCCATAAAACTACGGGTCGGATCGCCTGTAACTTCGGCGTGAATGGATTTTCCTGCGTCCTCTTCAAGATGGATTCTGCGGAGCGCAACGGTGCGAGGTTTTCCTTCAAATTCAAAGGTTACTTGTCCGTTCTGACACAACGGGATATCATATTGCGAAATTTGGTAGTTTTTCGGCAGGTCTGGATAGAAATAGTTCTTCCGGTCAAATTTACTTGAAGGGGTGATTTCGCATGCCATCGCTAAACCGGCGCGAACCGCAAACTCGACAGCGCGTCTATTGATGACGGGTAATGTCCCTGGCATCCCCAAACAGATTGGGCAGGTACAGTCGTTCGCCGATGCACCGAAGGTATAGGCGCAATTACAGAAGAGTTTACTTTCTGTGCATAATTCGGCGTGGATTTCCAAACCGATAACGATTTCATATTTGTCCATGTATGCTCTCACGTTTTAACAGTGCGTGAGCTGCCTACTATTCGCGGGGCAAAATAGCGGCACCTCACGCCAAGATAGAATAAAAAGTTTCTATAAACCTTTCTCCGTTAATTCGTTGACAACGGTGACATTTGCTTCCACTTCGCTCTCAGAAGTCATACCGATCGTCATCGCGTGAACACACGGTAGGCTCATCACGAATTCGATTGCTTCGCGTTGGTCCTGGGCATCTTTCGCCAATTTACCCATGCCTAAGACTTTCATACCGTAAATACCTTTGCCTGCAAATGCCATCTGTTCCATCGTGCGGATCACATCGGCGGGTGATGCGTCCATGCTAACGCCGGCGTGGTTAATCCGAGCCAGGACAACGTCAACCCATTCCGTCATTGCGGATGTTTGGAATGCCCCGTAGTCGTGGCAAGAGACACCGTGGGCACGGATCAATCCCTGCTCTTTACAACGGACGAGTGCTTCCATTGCATCAGGGTAGCGTTGTGGCCAGTCTACCTGTGTGAGGCAGTGGAGCAGGACAATATCGACATAATCCGAGCCGATTTCTTTGAGAAACCGCTTCACGTCTGCTTCTACTGTCTCCCGTGTGCGGGATGTTGTCTTTGTCGTGATAGTGACACTCTCTCGCGGTAATTCTTCAAGTGCCGCTTTGACATGTGGATGGCTCCCGTACTGATCGGCGGAATCCCAAAACGTTACGCCTTTTTCATAAGAAAATAGCAGCAGGTCTCGGAATACTTCAAACCCCAAATCCGTCTGATTTGAACGCCCATTCCAACCATTCGAGCCGGTGCCAATCGCAAGCCGTGAAACATTTAAACCTGTTTTCCCAAGTGCTACAATTTCCATCAAATGTCTCCTTATTTCCTGAGATACGCTTTCAAGATAAATCCTACATTCAGTTCAGTCTGAATTAAGTGTAACATAACGTCCCGAAATTTGGCAAGTGATTTCTACTATTTATGAACGTGCCTATCGTCATTCACTTTTTTTGTTGCTTTTGCGAATAATAAACGTTACAATTGAGAGTGAAAAAGCAAAACCCATCAGTCTATTGAATCTCTCTGAAGTGATATAAGGAAGATTCAAGTGAGGAGTGAAATGAAATACATAACTTTATTTAGCAAAAGCCGAGCGCAGTCCAGCGAAAGCACAAACCCAAGCATCATATTAGATTCCCTTACAATCCATAAGTTTTTTTGGGGTTTGCTTCTACTGATTTGTGGCTGCTTTGCGGTGGGAACGTTGGCTTCCGCGGAAGAAGCGCGTAGCGCTGCATGGCGAGAAGCCTTTGCGCTCATTGATAAAGGAGAGCGCAGGCGCGCAGTTTCAAAGCTCGAAGACTTATTGCAATCAGACTTGCCCGAGTCGGAAAAACTGAAAATCCATCATGCACTCGGTTATAACTATGAGAAGCTTCGGAATCGTCCAAAAGCGGTTGGACACTATGCGCGGGTCGCTTCGCTGAGTTATACGTTGGCAGACAGTGCTGTCTACCGTCTTGCGCAGCTTTATGAGCGTATGAACAACAAGGACCGGGCGATAAAGTGGTATACGCGACTTGTCAAGGATTATCCGACGAGTTTCTATAGCGCGGGGGCAAAATGGGCTTTAGGGCAGCTGCACCTTGAGGAGAAAGCATACGAAACGGCGAAGTCGTACTTAGTAGACATCGTTAAACATCCTCAATATGCGAGAGAGGCGACTTTTGCTTTCGCGCGTTGTGATGAAGAACTCGGTAATGTTTCTGCTGCGTTTCATACTTATCGTGAACTTATTAAAGAGAAGCAGTCCTATAGTGTCGCCGAAGAGTCACTTGGTCGGTTGAAGCAGCTTATCAGGAGACATAAATCCCTAAAGCTGACCCCAACGGATCGGTTTAATTGTGGTATGGTGTTTTTTTCCAACCGACAATGGCGGGCTGCGGTGAACGAATTGGCATTGATACCTAAAACTGCAGATTTGGAGATGCGTGCGCATGCGCTTTATCTTACCGGACGAAGTAATCGGGGGCGCAAGTGGCCGAATACGGCGATTAAGAACTTTAACGCCGTGATTGCGCTCGGCGGGAAAAATGACTATATATCGCGTGCTACCTATCAGATAGCGCAGTGCTATCGCCAGAAAGGGCATCTAAAAACCGCCGTCAGCCGACTTGAGAACTTTGTAAAAACCTATCCTAAGAGCGAGTTGGTTGATGATGCGTTGTACGATATCGCGCAAATCCGAGAGAAACGCGACCAATCAGAGTTAGCACTGGATGCGTATTCACGTTTAATTGAGGTTGCACCGCAGAGTCCTTATGCGGACGTGGCGGCATGGCGGACGGGTTGGCAGCGTTTTGACCAGCGCCGCTATGAAGAGAGTTACAACGCTTTCAAAGGATTGAAGGAACACTTCCCCGGAAATCGCTATGCAATGGGTGCACATTTTTGGATGGCAAAGATACGTGAACGCCAAAACAAACCCGCACTTGCACGGAAGTTATACAAGGAAGTAGCAGAGGCGCGATATTGGTACTACTCCGCAAGGGCAAAGGCAATTTTGGGGGTTGATGGCTCTGAATTAGAACCGAAAGCCGTCCAAGATGCGGAATTACCGGAGCGTCAGGCGTGTCCGCCACAGGTGTCAATGTTAATGGAACTTAGGCTTTATGAAGATGCTATCCCGCAATTGGATCATCACATTAACACAGCTTCTCTTCCTGAGCGGAAATGTTTTCATGATTTGATTGCTTGTTATGAAGGGCTCGCTATGTACGATAAAGCGCGGAAGGTAACTGAAAAATCGCTTGAGAGTCCCGCTTTCGCGAATGCGACACGCGCGGATATGGAGAAACTCCAACATAAACTCTACCCGCGCTACTATGCCACCACTGTTGAGAAGTATGCGAAGATGTATAACGTTGATACTTTCTTAATCGCGGCAATGATTCTCGAGGAGAGCCGATACAACGCTGAGGCAGTGAGTTGGGCGGGTGCGATTGGACTGATGCAGATCATGCCTGCTACTGGGAGAGAACTCGCCCAGAAACTCAAGATTCGACGCTTCCGTACTTCAATGCTTAAGCAGCCCGATATTAATATTCGGATGGGAACGAAGTATATTGGCGAACTCAACTCATGGTTTGATGGCAATATAATGCACGTCATCGGCGCGTATAACGGCGGTCCCGGGCGGATGGAGCGATGGGTGTCAACGAAAAGTATTAAGGATATCGACCTATTCGTTGAGAAGATTACGATTCGGGAAACTCGGCTTCATATCAAGAAGGTTATCGACAGTTACCATAACTACGTAGAGATTTACGAAAAAAGGGATGAACCGCCTGCGGTGAATTCGGCAACGGAGATCGGTCAAAAGCCATTAGAAGGTTTTTGAGGACCGATAGTCTACGGCCCTATAAGGAAATCGTTTCGGGGGTGTTGTCATGTGTAATGAGAATGCGCCGTTGCCATTCGGTATCGTCTTGTGACGGAAAATCGGCACGGTAATGGGCACCGCGGCTTTCCGTTCGGGCGAGTGCGGACTGCGTTATCATCAAGGCGACGTTGAGCATATTAACTGCTTCTACCGTCGCTACATCTACGACCTCCGGGTTCGTTAGCACACGCCCTAAACTTTCCATTAAATCTTGCAATTTGGCGAGGGTTTCTTGTAAGCCCTCGCCGTTTCGTTCGATGCTAACATTCTTCCAGAGCGTCTCGCGAATAACAGCTTTGATCGGTTCTGTATGCGTATTGTCTGACCTATCAGTGGGCGCAGCAAGCGACCTTCCTACGTTACTGGGGATCGGTGTGGTCGGTGGGTGAGCAGGTTGTGATTCGGCAAATGTTGCGGCATTTGTGCCAGCGCGGGCACCGTAGACAAGGCACTCAAGCAGCGAGTTACTTGCCAAACGATTTGCCCCGTGGACCCCGGTGCATGCCACTTCTCCACAAGCATAAAGCCCTTTTAGGTTCGTTTGTGTATCCGTATTTGTGCGGATGCCGCCCATCATAAAATGTGCGCCCGGACGGACAGGGATTAAGTCCATATTAATATTGAGACCGTAGCGTTTTGTGGTATCAGAGATCGTCGGGAATCGTTCAAGGATAAACTCTTCGGGTTTATGGGTAATATCGAGGAAAACGCACGGGAACCGCGTCAAATCCATTTCGCTTTGAATGGCACGGCTCACGACATCCCGGGGTGCCAGTTCCCCGTTCTCGTGGTATTTCTCCATAAAGCGTTCGCCGCGAATACTCAAGAGTTTGCCCCCTTCACCTCTAACCGCTTCGGAGATCAAAAAGTTAGGTGCCCCGTCTAAGCAGAGCGTGGTTGGGTGAAACTGGACGAATTCCATATCTATCATTTCGCATCCGGCACGCCACGCTGCAGCAAATCCGTCACCAGTGGCGACTTTTGGGTTAGAAGTACAGGGGTAAATCCGCCCAAGTCCGCCGGTCGCAAGAATTGTGGTTTTGGCGCGAATACAGACGATCTGTTCTTCTACAATTGCAGTAACACCATAGCATGCGGTAGCGTCTTTGCCTCCTGATTCGACATCCGCGTCCGTCAGTAGATCAATGGCGAACGTGTTTTGCAAGACGTGGATACGTTCTGTATTTAGCACGCGCTGGATAAGCACATCTGTTGTTTCACGTCCGGTTGCGTCCCCTTTATGCACAATCCGACGGCGGCTGTGGGCGGCTTCTCGTGTAAAGCGCGGCAGCGTTCCTTCCCAATCGAAGTTCGCGCCCCAGTCCAAGAGTTCCGCAACGCGTGGGATGCCTTCAGATACCATCATCTCAACAGCTTCCACATTGCAGAGCCCGGCGCCCGCAGCACAGGTATCTTTTATGTGCAAGGCAATCGTATCGTCAAGGTTCATGGCAACAGCGATGCCACCTTGGGCATAGTGCGTATTGCTTTCTGTCAGTGTTGTTTTGGTAATTAGCGTCACATTCGCATGCTCACTCGCAGCGAGGGCAGCGCGTAACCCGGCAGCACCACTACCGATGATAAGCACATCGGTGTTCCACCTCAAATGCGCCTCTGGGTTCATCGCAGATGTTGGATTTTCCATAAATTCTTTCTAAAACAGGAACCTTTAGGTCCTTGGTAGAATAGGCGAGGCTTCAAGTCTTGTGAGCGACACTCGATTTTCTACTGAGCCGGCACTTTCGGTGCAAAACTTTCACGGACCGGGACGACTTTTCCAGTGCCAGTAGCAATGAGTGTACCATCGCTCAACCTAACCTCTGCTTTTGCTTCCACTAACCTCTTGGAAACTTTAGTACGTTCAGCGCAGACAAAGAGTTTCACGGCTGTTGGTGCGGGACTACGAAAGCGGACTTCGAGTTGTGCTGTTACTGCGGGCTGATCGAAGGTGCCTATTCCGACGTAGGTAATCGCTTCATCTAACAGGGTACTGAGGATACCTCCGTGTAGAATGTTTGCCCACCCTTGCAAGTGTTCAGCGGGTGTACATTCAATGCGAACAGAGGCACCATCCCCTATAATTTCAGGTTTTACCTGAAAGCCGAATGGGTTTTTCATACCGCAAACGAAGCAGTTGTCATTGTTTTCAATCGCCATTTTCACTTCCTGATTCGGTAAGCATTGCGAGACTTCGTGCTAATTTGTCTTGCTCTGTTAACAACCGTTCAAGTTGTGCCTTCTTTTGTGCAACGACTTTTTCCGGCGCACGCTGAACGAAGTTCGGATTATCTAATGTCTTTTGTGCCGCCATAACGTCCTTCGTTGCCTGTTGATGGCGTTTGCTAAGCCTTGCGTGTTCAGCATCGAGATCTATAACATCGGCGAGCGGGATATAGATAGCGAGTTCTCCGATAACCGCTTCAGCGGCGGCAGGAGGCTTTTGTAGAGATTCAGCAATAGTGATCCCTGCTACGCGTGTGAAAGCGGGCAAGTACTGTGCTAAATACGTTTCGAGTCGCTCACGCACCTCACTGTTCGGTGATTGGATATGGACTTCTACGGACGCGCCCATCGGAACGTTCAGCTCGCCTCGGATGCTCCGAATGCTTTCAATGACTTCCATAAGTGTCGCCATTGTCGTTTCTGCTGTCGAATTTTCGCCTTTCGGTTCCGGCCAAGCAGCGATTGTTACGGAAGCGTCCTTCTGAGAGGACGTTCCAGTTCCGTTCAGTAGAAGTTGTTGCCAAATTTCCTCAGTGAGGAACGGCATGAATGGGTGGAGGAGCCGCATTGTCTGTTCCAAAACGTCTGCAGCCACCCAGAGTGCCTCTGGTTTCTCTTGGGTGATCCGCTGTTTAGCGAATTCGAGATACCAATCACAGAATTCATGCCAAAGGAAAGCATAGAGCGTTTGTGCCGCTTCGTAGAAACGGAAGCTTTCGAGGGCTTCGGTTGTTGTTTTAATGGTATGGCTGAGGCGACTCTGTATCCATGTTATTTCGAGCGTTTCCTGTTCGGTTTTCACCACCCGCACATCTGCAGGGATCGGATGCTTTTCCAAATTCATCAGGATGAACCGGGCAGCGTTCCAGATTTTATTGGCGAAGCGTCTGCCTGACTCAATCTGCGATTCGAGGAGCGAGACATAAGGGTTTGGTGTGCTTATGTTTGCAAGGGCGAAGCGGAATGCATCTGTCCCATAAGTATCGATTGTCTCTAACGGGTCGATGCTGTTTCCTTTCGATTTGCTCATTTTTTGTCCCTTTTCGTCGGCGACAAGCCCGTGCAAATAGACGGTTCGGAACGGCACCTTGTCCATACATCCGAGGCCTAACATTATCATTCTCGATACCCAGAAGAAAAGAATGTCCCAACCGCTCACAAGCACAGAGGTCGGATAAAAAGTTTTCAGTTCTTCCGTCTCTTCTGGCCAGCCCATAGTGGAGAAGGGCCACAATCCTGAACTGAACCATGTATCAAGGACATCTTCATCTTGACGGAAATCAGAGGCCCCACACTCGCAGTGCTGTGGTGTTTCCATCGCAGCGACGACTGCGTCACATGCGTTACAGTACCATATCGGGAGTCGATGTCCCCACCACCGCTGACGTGAGATCGGCCAAGGTTCGATAATCTCCATCCAGTGGTAGAAGCGATCGGTCTCGCGTTCTGGAATGAACTGGACTTCGCCCTTTTGGGCTGCTTCTATGGCGCGCTGTGCGAGGGGTCGGACATTCATGAACCATTGCGGGGATATGGCTGGCTCAACAATCGTACCACAGCGGTCGTGATGACCAACGGCGTGCCGATGCGGTACAATTTTGACGAGATAATCTAAGTTCTCCAAATCTTCCACGACCCGTTTGCGACACTCCCATCGAGATAAGCCGACATATTTTTCGGGTGCCGCTTCGCTTATATGTCCATCTTGTGTGAAGATTGTACGCTGTTCGAGTTCGTGCTGCAAGCCGATTTCATAGTCATTGGGATCGTGTGCGGGTGTTACTTTTAAGGCACCGGTCCCAAATTCTCTATCGACATAGGCATCGGCGATTATCGGAATGTCCCTGTCACAGAGGGGTAGGCGTGCTGTTTTTCCGATAACGTGTTGATACCGATCGTCGTCGGGATGTACAGCGACAGCCGTGTCGCCTAACATTGTCTCTGGACGCGTCGTGGCGATTTCAAGGACAACCTGACTCTCTTTCACAGGGTAGCGGATGTGGTAAAAGTGCCCATCTACTTCAATAGGTTCCACTTCAAGATTACTGATAGCCGTGTTACACTCTGGGCACCAATTGACCATGTAGGTGTCCCGATAAATCAGTCCTTGATTATAGAGTTTAACAAAGGCTGTGCGAACGGCTTTTGAGAGTCCTTCATCAAGTGTAAAACGCTCACGGGCCCAATCACAAGAGCATCCGAGTTGCTGAAGTTGTGAGACGATATAGTCAGCAGATTCTGCTTTCCATTGCCACATTCGTTCGGTGAATTTTTCTCTACCGAGTTCAATTCGACTTGTGCCTTCCTCGGCAAGTTTTCGCTCCATGATCAGTTCAGTGACAATGCCGGCGTGGTCGGTACCGGGCATCCAGAGCGTGTTATACCCTTGCATGCGCCGCCATCGGATGAGGCAATCTTGGAGCATATTATCAAGCGCGTGTCCGATGTGCAGACTCCCTGTGATATTCGGCGGCGGGATCACGATTGCGTAAGCCTGTTTGTCGGAGGTTGCCGCCGCGTGGAAGTAGTCATTTTTTTGCCAAAATTGGTACCATTTCCCCTCAATTTCTTGAGGGGCATAGATTTTTGGAAGATTCGTCATTTTTTAGTTGGCAGTTATCAGTTGTCAGTATCGGTTAAGAGATTTTCGTTTAAGGACAGTTTCCTCTTGTAACTGATAATCGATAACCATTCCTCGTATTTACAGTTTTGACCGAGAACGCGCGCATATTTTTAAATATCGGAAATCGCGTTCTCGGTCAAAGTTATCGGTTAAGAGATTTTCGTTTAAGGACAGTTTCCTCTTGTAACTGATAACCGGTAACCATTAGGCAAAGAGAGGCTCTACCCACCCGTATGTCCCCTGCTCCATTTCATAAAGTAAATTGACTTGCCGGGTTTCCGCGTTTAAAAACAGCAGAAATACAGTATTTGAGGCTTGAAGTTCCGTTGCGGCTTCCGCGACCGTCAAGGGTTTCGCTGCGAATTTCTCCTGTGTCGCTACGATGACAGGTGCGTCAGTAGGATCGGGGTCTATTGCGGTTTCCACGTCGTCGGGATTAAGTTGTGCCACGACTTCTCGATGTGGTGCATTATGCCGTCGGTCTTTGACTCTATCCTTGTAACGACGGATCTGACTGATAATCTTATCTGTTACAGTGTCTAATGCCGACAGGATCTCATGCGTTTCACTTTTTGCATAGAACGACACGCGGGGTGCTGTCACTATCATCTCCGCGTCAAATCGACGCTTCTCAGATTTGAGGACGACGTTCAATTCCTGCATATCTCCGAAACGCTTTTCAATTTTGTCGGCACGTTTTAGGATGTATGCATGAATATCATCAGTGATTTTTAGGTTATGTCCGGAATAGGTTATTTTCATCTTGAGTCTCCCTTCTTTTATATATGACTGACGGAACAAGGCAAAAAAGTAGTTTTCGGTTTTCAGTTCGGTTTTTCTGCGAAAAACCTTTCAGTTTTCAGAAAGAGACTTTGGAATTATCAAAAACCTCTTAACTGGCAACTGACAACTAATAT
>VXZK01000166.1:0-8978 GCA_009845545.1 Candidatus Poribacteria bacterium | reverse complement strand
ATATTAATAGTCCTGAAAACGCGTTCACTTTCATCGGAGATTAAATCAATTAGTGCGACTCGCGGCATGGACAGCAGATCTTTCACGTGATGTCGGAATACCTAATTCGTCCCGATATTTTTGAACAGTTCGCCTCGCTAATAAGATGCCTTTTATTTTTAAGGCATTACTGATCGCTTGATCACTCAACGGTTTGGCGGGTGTCTCAGCATCTACCATTTCTTGAATGAGATTTTTCACTTGTTTGGCAGAGATTGCTTCGCCTTGCGTTGTTGCCAATTCGTTACTAAAGAAAAACCGTAGCGGATACATACCTTGTGGCGTTTGGACGTATTTATTGCTTGTTACACGACTAACAGTTGATTCGTGGACACCTATTCTTTGAGCTATCGTCTTTAGCGTTAAAGGTTTGATGCTTTTAGCCCCTTCTGTCAAGAATTCTGTTTGCACTTCAAAGATCGCCTCGGTAACTCGGGCAATTGTGCTACCGCGCTGCGCGAGACTGCTGAGCAAATTTGCGGCATCACGGTAGCGTTTTTCTATCCATGCTTTTGCCTCAGCATCAAGCGATTCCTGTCGATTCCGCATTAAATTGAGATAGTAAGGATTGATCTGTAAGCGCGGGATATAACTGTCTACAGAAATAGCCTGATATTTACCGTTGAGGTATTGTATCTCGACATCTGGCGTAACGGTGTCCGTACGAGAGGTTTTCTTCAGCAATCGTGTCGTTGGATCGCTGAAGTAGCGACCTGGATAAGGCGATAGTCTTCCTACCCACTTGACGACTGTATCAATAACTCGGATGTCAACTTTCAGTGCCTCTGCGATGTAGTGCCATTGCTGATTAAGAAAAGCGTCGAAATAACTTTTGATAACCTCTTGGGCGAGAGTTTGGACAGACATCTTTTTCTTTTGGAAATTTTCACACTGCCACGGTTCGCCTCCTAAACTTTCCTCTACTGCGTGTATTTCTTCTGGTTTCTGATTGCGTATCTGGATGAGCAACGCTTCTCTTGTGTCTCGATGTGCGATGCCTACGGGTTCAAAGTTGTCTTGTATCTCGCGAAGCACTGTTTCAACGAGCGGTGTTTCACATCCAACCGCTTCAGCGATATCTTCCAACGTGAGTTGATAGAAATTCAGAGCGGGTTTGCAACTCTCCAGCGTATGTTCGTATATGATGGTATAAGTCTTGTTGTTATCCGGGTCGTTAATGTGCCATGTACAGTTTATAGGTACCCCTTGATTTTCGGCGGATGTGTGCGTTATCTTTTTCTTTGTGATTGTAGCGGTTTTTGAGAATTTGACATGACGATTACCTGTTGCGGTTTGTAACCCTTTCTGAATAATAGTGTGTAATTCTGCTGAGATCTCGCCTGAATGCAATGCGGTTAAGTATTCGCACGGAATTTGAAACAGTTGGAGTTCCAGTTTCCCGTCGTCGTTCAGGTTTCCAAGAATGTGTTCCGCAATCGCGCGTTCCGTCTCTGTGGGGATAATATCGGCGGATGCAAGGTCCAGTTGCTCAGCAAGGTGATCCTGCAGTGAACGCTCATACATCACATCCGGGGGCGGATCATCCGTGTCTGAGGGTCTCGAGTTCATTCGCTCGCTGAGTGACACGCGGTCTTCAAAAGCAGTTTCCCAATCAACATCAACGGCAGTATCTTCTTGATCGAGATTGCCTTCAGGTTCGTTCCATTCAGGTGCTGGGTCTAATTCTTCAGGGGCGGGTCCCACTTCTTCATCGTCTTCAAGTTCAAGATCGTCTTCAAGTTCAAGAAACGGATTCTGCTCAATTTCTTGACGAATGAAATGTGTGAGTTCTTGCAGCGGCATATTCAGCACTTTAAGTGCTTCCTGTAATCTGGGCGTAATAGACGTTTTTTGCGTCAGCTGAGGGGTCTGGGTAAGCTGTGCTTTGTACATTTCATGTGTCTCCTTCGGTGTTGCTGCAGCGTTGCTACTCTACCCGATAGGAGAAATTGTGTCCAAAATAGAGGTCTCTCGCTGTTGGGTCATTAACAAGTTCTGTCGGTGTTCCAGCGAGCGTAATTTTTCCATCAACGATGATGTATGCCCTGTCAACGATGTCAAGTGTCTCAGCAGCGTTATGATCCGTAATAAGCACGCCCAAGTTGCGGTCGCGTAAATGCAAGATGAGCTGCTTAATGTCTGCGACGGCAATAGGATCTATTCCAGAAAGCGGTTCATCGAGCAGAATGAAATCCGGTTGCGCTGCGAGGGCTCGTGCTATTTCCGCTCGGCGACACTCACCCCCAGATAGTGTGTATGCCTTGCGCGGTAACAGGTTTGAGATGCCGAGCTCGTCTGTCAGTTCATAGATACGAGGTCCGCGTTCGGATTTAGGCACGCCTTGTGCCTCAAGGATCGCCTCAATGTTCTGTTGAACCGTCAATTTACGAAAAATCGATGTCTCTTGTGCCAGATAACCGATGCCGAGCCGCGCCCGTCTATACATCGGATAGAAGGTGATGTCTTTATCAGCATAGGTGATTCTACCTGAATTGGGGCGAATCAGCCCGACTACCATGTAGAATGTCGTCGATTTGCCGGCACCGTTGGGCCCGAGCAGCCCCACAACTTCACCCTGCTGTACCGATAGACTCACTTCATTAACAACAATGGGACCTTTCCTTGTATAACGTTTTATGAGTCTGTGTGCTTGTAATTCTGTTGCCATGATCTCTAACTATGGTGTTCCCACTCTTATGATTAACTGAGCTGCTTAATCGTTTTCGGATTCATCCGTTTCAGCGTCAGCATCTGCGTCATCGGAATTCTCAGTATCTGTATCCGTATCTTCGCTGGCATCCGCATCTTCAGCGTTTCCAGTATCTGCGTCATCGGAATTTTCAGTATCTGTATCTGTCTTTTCTTCGGAATCCGCATCTTCAGCGTCTGCATCAGATTTCTCTGCCGCGTCCGCGTCCGCATTTTCCACCTCGGCATCTGTGTCTTTTTTATCTTCTTCAGCCTTGGTTTCTGTTTTCTCAGGCGCAGCTGCGTCAGTTTTTTCTTCGTCAGTCTGCTCACTGCTTTCGGTATTCTCATCCGTTTCTGCATTTACCGGTGCTGCCTGTGTAACCGTAACCTTAAATTTAACGCCACCCTCGCCAGTCTGCTTTCCAGTCGTCCGATTGAAAGTGAAAAGCTTGGTTTCGAGTCTGTCCTTGTTTTGTAAGACGACAACGTTTTCTTTAAGGGTAATGATATTCGTCAGATTATTCATAATGGCATGGTCACAGGTAGCGAAGATATCTTGGTCTCGGATTTCTACATTGCCCTCAGCGATAATTTCTGTTGTTGTTCCAGTTTCAGGGTCACTCTTCATCGTAATTTTATCGGCGTTGAGAAACCCGATTTCGACACCTTGTGCGTCATACCGGACCGTTTTGGCATTGCCGATAAGGATCGTTATACCGTCCTTATCATATCTCTCCATTTTATCTGCTGTGCCGGTGATCTTTTCTTTCGGCATTTCTGGCGTGGCATCCGTATTTTCAGGGGTGTCCGCCTTTTGTACGGTGTTTTCTGTTGTTTGTGTCTCTACCGTATCGGTCGCTGGAGGTTTCGTATCTTCAGCAACGACAGTTAGAGAAATAAGCAAGGTCAGAAACGCAAGGAACCCGATGGACGCACAGAATTTGCAGCGTTGAGCCCCACGATTCCGTCTACTCTGGTTCAATGGAGGTGTTATGATGTTCATGTGCTTTCTCGTCTTTTGGGTAAAGTGTGAATTCATTATTTTTCATCTTTATAGTTTCAAGTGTCGGATTCGCTAACATTTCTGTTCCGACCCAGGTAGAATCTCCACGCACGACTGTGGCTTCATCAGGCGCATACAACCGCCCTGCGAGGTTCTGCCAATGGAGTATTTCAGTAAACAGTTTGCCATCTTTACTGACACCAACGACATTCCCTGTCAGGTGCAGGCTGTCCTTCTTAGTGCCGTTGAGAAACTGTTTGCCTTTCTGGCTATTCAAAGTGATAGAAACAACGCCGTCTTCAAATATCTGAACAGTCGGATTTTCCACGGCGATGTAACTTCCGTGGAATGTTGAAGTATCCCCGACAAGCGTCCATTTGAGGACACCTGCCTCGGTGTGTTGCGTAGAAAATCTGTCCAGTTTTTGCGTTGGGACGGCTTCTACAGATTCATCCGGCGCACTGACTGGGGTTTCTGTGCTTCTACAAGACGTTATACAGAGCAGCAAAGACACAAACAACCCTATGAAAATGCAGCTAATTCTGTGTTTTCCACCGTCGATGCATCCAAATCCATTGTGCAGGATACTCTCGGATATAGGCTTCAATAATTTTCGTGAATTTTTGTGTATTGACAACAAGGTCTTTCTCTTTCGTGCTTGTCCGTTTCAACGCCAAAGGCGGTTCAATGACTGCCCGATGCGAACCGTCAGGTTGACGAATAATGAACGTCGGTAGTATTGCTGCACCTGTTTTCAGGGCAATAGCAACCGGACTATAGGGTGTATAGGCGCGCCTGCCAAAAAAGTCAACAAAAACGCCGCTGACAGTCGTATCCACATCGGCGACGATGCCGAGCAACTCATTGCGTCTGAGGCATTGAAGTGCTTGACGTATCCCTGTATCTCGGTCAATAGTTGCATAACCGGCTTTTTCTCGGTAATGCGAGACCAAGGCGTTTAAACGCGGAGAACGCAACTCGCGAACAATCGGGGTCAGCGGGGCGACTGTTGCAGAAATACTGGCGGCGAGAAGTTCCCAATTTCCGAAATGCCCTGTTAAAATAATCGCGCCTTTGCCTTCTGCGAGTGCCTGCTCTACATGCTCAATCCCTTCAAAAGTGACGTATCGCTGGATTTGCTGGCTCCCCAAACGCGGAAACCGCATAAACTCTACGACAGTTTTGCCGAGATGTTGGAAGCACTGTTTAGCGATTGTTCTGGCACAGCGTTCATCCGAGATCGTCAAACTACACCGTAGATGTTCACACGCCAATTCTCTATATCGCGGTGCGATCCAAAATACAAGCGTTCCTAACCACCCGCCGATAGCGAGTGCTACGGGACGCGGCATCCAAGATACACAGAATCCAACCGATTTGGCGGCAAATGCATAACACCAATCCTTCATTTGTTAAATAGTATACTAAATTTCTTCCGAAATTACAAAGAAAAATGCAACACACCACAAATCCTACCACATATAGGCAGAATTTGTTACTTCGTTGCATTGCGGGAGGATTCCCTTTATTTTTTTCATGTGCTTACGACTTATGGGATGTCTGTCTGTCTGAATGCAGGTCGCATGAGTGCTTCTCGTAGGGCGTTTTAGCGTTTGCCATATATCCAGCTCACGTTGAATCCAGATTGGAGGGTGATTGCTCAAGATAGGCTTGATAGAGTTGACGCTTGAGATTTGCGTTGACTTCCGGATTCGTTAATTTTGATAATTTCTTGTAGAGTTCCAACTTGCTATTGACGAAACTCAGTAAAATCTCATCAATCACATCATCAAACTTACGTATTTTGTTAGTTTCCGTATTATCTGCCTTGATCACTTGTCGCAGTTCTTCGTGCTGACAAACCTTTCGGTAGATAGTCTCAACGTCAACCTTATCTTCCGGTGTGAAATCTGTCTGATGGGCATCGTTCAGGACGTTAATGATATTGGAGAGGAAATCCTGTTCAGGCTCCCTGCGGGGAACGACATCGCCGCCAAATCCTTCGACTTTGCTATCTCTTTCTTCAAGGGAGAGTTGTAAATTCTCATGCGTTTTCTGCACACGAAACGAATCCAAGTCCACGGAATCAAGGAGACCTTGTAGGTCGGAGTGTTCCCGTTTTGGGAGCTTCTTGTTGAGACTCTGACTGAAAACATACAACTTCTCTAATGCCACATCAGAGAAGGTCATCAACTGTGAGATGTATCCGTAGAGTCGAATGTAACTCTGCAAGGTAGAACGAAACTCCTCTCTGTCATCTCTTTCAAGTTCCGACCACTTCTCAACAACGTCATCAAGAATGCCTTGTAGAAGTTCGTCGGGCTGATCAGGATCATAAAAGATAAAACAGAATTCATTAATAGTCGCCTCAGCGTAGAGGTCAAAACTCTCCAACTGGCTCTGTAGGTCATACAACCGATTCGGGTCGGTCTCCTCCGCGAGCATCGTGGTCTGATAGTACTCCTGAAAAGCTTCTTCTATCTGCTCCGGTTCATTCACAAAGTCGAGCACCAGTGTGTCGGTTTTTCCAGTAGCGACGCGGTTTAGGCGACTCAAGGTCTGGACACATTGCAGCCCGTCTAACCGCTTATCAACATACATCGTCTGTAGCATGGGTTCATCGAAACCTGTCTGGAACTTGCTCGCGACAATTAGAATCCGATACTGCGGATCTTTGAAGCTGTCCGCGATGTCAGTACTTGGCGGCAATTCATTCATCCCGTTTTCTGTGTAGTCCTGCCCGTTGTCGGTGTCGTGCACCGTGTCGCTGAACGCGACCAAACAACCGTAGGAAAGCCCCGTCTCCTTCATCTGCCGATCAAACGCCTGCTTGTATCTGACGCAGTGCAGTCGCGATGACGTGACTAACATCGCCCGCCCTTTGCCTTCAATCGTCTTTGCGGTGTGTTCGGTGAAGTGTTCCAACATAATCCGGGTCTTGGTTTCAATGCTATGGGGTTGCAGGTCAACGTAGTTCGTCAGTGTCCGGAGCGTCCGCGCCTTCTCGTACTCTTTATCCTCCGGTACACTTTTGACCAGTTCAAAATATCTCTTAAAGGTGGTGTAGTTCTGCAGCACGTCCAATGTAAACCCTTCGCTGATACTCTGGCGCATGGAATAGGCGTGAAACGGGACAAATATTCCTTCTCCGTCCTTCCGCCCAAAGAGTTCTAAAGTCTTATTCTTCGGTGTGCCGCTGAAACCGAAATAGGAGATATGATCCTGCATTCTTCGCTGTTCCATCACTTCAAGGATTTTAGCGTCTATATCTGATACTTCGTCGGCATCATCTTCCGTTACGCCCAGATCAATCGCTTGCGAGAGCGAAAGCCTGAGATTCCTTGCAGATTCACCGCTCTGTGAGGAGTGCGCTTCGTCAATAATCACAGCGAAAGTCTTGCTTTTGAGTTTACCAATCTCCTCGGCAATCACACTGAACTTCTGAATCGTTGAGATGATGATGTCTTTGCCGGATTCGAGGAAACCTCTGAGTTGTGTTGAATTCTTGTCAACAGCATGAACCACCCCTTCAACCTGTCCGACTTGCTTGATTGTATCTTGCAGCTGCTTGTCAAGTAAACGCCGATCCGTTACGACAATGATGGAGTCGAAGATCCGATTTGTAGCGTCCGAAGAGCTGAACAGATGCGTTAGCAGATGCGCTAACCATGCGATAGAGTTTGACTTTCCGCTCCCTGTGGTGTGTTGGATGAGGTAGTTATGCCCAACTCCTTCTTCCACGATAGCCGCTTGCACTTGACGAATCACGTCCAGCTGATGGTATCGCGGGAAAACGAGTACGCGGTGCTTTACATCTTTCACTGCACTAATTTTGTCATCGTAAACCTTTTCTGTGGTCTCCTGCTCATGGATGAAGTTGTTGATGAGCTCCATCAGGTTATCGGGTTGCAAAATGTCTTCCCACAGATAGGCGGTCTTGTGACCTTCTGGATTTACTGGGTTTTCAATGCCCTTGTTAAATGGGAAAAAGCGTGTCTTGTCACCCTGCAAGTGGGTTGTCATGGCAACCTTCTCGTTGCCCACGGCAAAGTGCACCAGACACCGCTTGAATCGGAACAACGGTTCTCTCGGATCCCGGGCTGTCCGATACTGCTTTTCTGCATCCGTGAAAACCTGGCCGGTGAGGCTGTTCTTCAGTTCCATTGTAGCCAATGGCAGCCCGTTGAGGCACAGCACCATATCCAGCGATTTCTCGTTCTTCTCTGAATAATGCAGTTGCCGAACCAAGGAAAATCGGTTCTGATCGTAGAGTTCTTTGTGCTTGGGGTTCATGCCACTTGATGGAAGGAAGTAGGTCAAATCAAAGGCGCATCCGCGATCCTTAACGCCTTTCCGTAGCACGTCCAGCACGCCTCGACTCTTAACCTGATTGCTGATACGACGCATGAGTTTCTGCGGTGTGTCTTCCTTGTACTGACGTTCCAGTTTCTGATAGGCTTCGAGTTGCGTCATCTGAATAAACCGTAGCGTCTCACTGGGTATCAGGCAGAGGGATTTATTATAATGGGAAGCTTGTAATGACCGGTAGCGCGACTGATTCAAGTGTGCTTCGATGTGATCTTCAAACCTTTGTTCTGTATACGTCGGCATGGTCTAAACCTTGTTAAGCAGATGAGGGTTGCAGCTGTATCATAGGGATCACGTAACTCCGAGTCTATCACCCTATCAATCGTTTCAGGGTTTGTAGCATAGGAGACCGTTAGCCTGTGCATCTTCCGTGAATTCCGAATTATCATACTCGCTCAATCGTTTCGCGGAGACTCTAAGAAAAAATCCGTATCTATTTCCTCTAAACTTTGCACCGTCATCGCTTGTTCTAATAGCGTGTCAAGGAATGTTAGGTTGTGGATGTTGCGGATTTCACGTGAAAGCACTTCAGGCACGTTCTGAAATTGGAGCTGCAGGAGTTTGAGGATTGCGTCCTGTTTGCCTTCCGCTTTGCCTTGTTCTATGCCTTCCGCTTTGCCTTGTTCTATGCCTTCCGCTTTGCCTTGTTCTATGAGAAACTCAGCTGTTGTTTGTGCCATCGTCTCTAACTCCTTAGGGTCTTGAATGTGTTGTCTAATAATATCTACTAACGCATCACGCTCGTCACGAGAACGCCGGTGGAATATCAACTGCACAAAATATCGGAGTACCTCTGCAACTTGCGGTGCGAAGCCTTCATCTAAAGTATAACTAAAGTATAACATAGAAATACCGAAAAATCAACACGATATAGCAA
>VXZK01000232.1 GCA_009845545.1 Candidatus Poribacteria bacterium | reverse complement strand
ACTATTTTACAACATTTCTATGTTTTACTCAATATGACTTCAATAATAATTGCCATTCTTATTTTCGCTCCAATAACTGCTCTTATGATTCTCATACATAACTTGGCGAAAACAATAGGAAAAAACAAAGACGATGAAGAATACTTAGAATGTGTTTATTTAATGATCATTCTAACGACATTATTAATAATCCTAAATTACATAGGTTGAACATAGACTGACCAAGTGTAAGAACTCTCCCATTCTGAATTATGGATATTATTCCATTTTAAGTCCAAAACGACTTATTGCGTTCTTTTTTCTACACAAACTCTAAAGCTGGTTGTTGCTAAAAAATTTACTTTCAGGATATATACAACCGCTAAACCAAATGGAGAAATTTAAAAATGACAAAACAGAACCGAAACGTCCTCATTACTGGCGGCACCGGTATATTAGGAAGTGCTGTCACCAAAGCCTACCTCGCGCAAGGCGACACTGTCGCTGTTACCTATCTGTTTGACAACGAAGTTGAACGCTTCAAGGAGTTCAATCCGGAATTCAGTGAAGATGTCACCTTCCTCTTTGCAAACGTTACCGAGGAAACCGAAGTTCAGAAGACCATTGACGAATTCGTATCCAAGTTTGGATCATTGGATGTCTTGATAAATATTGTCGGCGGCTTTGTCGGAGGGATACCAACGGCAGAACTTGAAGAAGATAGATGGGATTTCATGATGAACCTCAACCTCAAATCCGTCTTCCTCTGCTGCAAAACCGCTATTCCGCACATGACTGCACAAAGGTATGGGAAGATCATCAACGTCTCCGCACGCGCAGGTTTAAAAGGCGAGGCGGGTTTGAGTGCCTATTGTGTTTCCAAGGGCGGGGTCCGCACCTTGACCGAGTCGTTAGCCGCTGAGGTGATGGATTCAGGCGTAAATGTCAATGCCATTATGCCGAGTATTATGGACACCCCTGCTAACCGAGAATCCATGCCCGACGAAGAACACTATCGGTGGGTAGCTCCCGCCGATGTTGCCAAAGTGATCTGCTTCCTCACTTCCGACGATGCGATTATCATCAACGGTGCTGCCATCCCAGTTTACGGCAGAGCTTAAGCTTCCCTATCGAAACGGTTTTTCCAATTGCGTCTGCATAAGTCGCTCTAAAATTTGCAGGCGCAACGCCGTTTCGATATCCGCAACTTCAGGTCTGCCAGCAAGGTTCTCGGTCTCATTCGGGTCGTTTCCTACATCGAACAGGAGGTAGACTTCGCCATTTGCGTTGAGTGCGGCCTTCCACTCCTGACTTAAGAGCATAATCTCGCCTTGTATCTCAGAGATCGCAAAATCACGATGTGTCGTGTCGGGTTGCGTTAGCACTGGACACAACGATTTACCGAATTGGCGATGCTCCAATTCACCACCTGCCATTTCAACAAGCGTTGGACCAATATCAATCCATTCCACTGGGCTCTCACAAATTGTTCCTGTCGGAGGGGTTTGTAACCCCGATGCGTCAGGAGTCCGAACAAGTAAGGGGATCCGAACCGCGCCGTTGAGGAAGTTGCCTTTATAGATGAGTCCATAATCGCCGTTCATCTCACCGTGGTCAGAGGTGTGGACGATGATTGTATTTTCAAGTTCGCCGCGTGCCGCGATTGCGTCGAGAATTTCACCGATTTGTGTATCAATAAGCGTAACATTACCGGCATAATTTGCGCGAAGTCTACCGATTTCACCGGGTTCAAACGCTGGATTCATCCGCTGCATAAGTCTATCTAAATGTCCAAGAGGACGTTCGCCAGCAGGTGGACGCGGGACTGCTGGCGGCATCTCCTCTGGATCGTACATGCTGGCGTAAGGTTCCGGTGTATCCCACGGTTCATGTGGCCCACCGAAACTGACCCAACAGCACCAAGGCTCCTGTCTATCATAATTCTGAAGGTATTGCTTTGCTTGTTGTCCGACATACACATCGGCATAGTTTTCAAGACCTAACGTTGACGGACGCACGAGATACGGTTTCGTACTAAACCGTTCACGATAGTCAGCGCGATAGCCATCCCACAATCCTTTCGCCTCCCACTCCGCTGTCATGTGCGACAGAACGTTCGCGCTTGCCCGCGGTCCACCGATTTCGTTTACATCATCCAACCCATAGGCATTCATTAATCCCTCGCGCTCACGCAAGTCCCCACCGTGTGGATGGAGATGCGTTTTGCCGAAAAGACTCGTCCGATACCCCACCTCGCGCACCGCTTGCATCCAGGTCGGCGTTTCAGGAGGCATCTGATGGTTCATGTTGTTCCAGACATGGGTGTTGTGCGGATACAAGCCTGTCGCCAAACTGAGCCGTGTCGGGATACAGACAGGTGATGTCGTGACACAATTCGTGAACTGTACGCCTTCACTCGCGATGCGATCCAGATTCGGGGTCTGTACCCAATCGCCGCTGCAACCCATAGCGTCCCACCGCTGTTGATCTGTCATCAATAAAAGAATATTCGGGGTTCCCATCGCTATCCTCTTTCGATGCCTGCTTCCGTAAAGGCGTTTGATAGTGTCTCGTATGAGAGCGTGGCAGCAGCGAGCGGGTCGTAGTCTTCGCGTGCCTGTACCATAAAACTCACTTCGGCAGTGATGAATCCGTCGTAACCGTGTGTTTGCATCTCCTTGAGGTAACCGACATAATCGAAAGTACCTTCACCGGGAATCAGAAACTCAAAATCGGGGGCGATACCGCGCTGATCCTTGACATGCGTGTGCGCTGAAACTGCCGCCAGTGCTGAAACTGTCTCTTCTGTCGGCATACCGACAATATCGAAATGGCTGATGTCAAAGTTAACCTTGAGATATGGCGAATTGACGATTTTTAGCAGTTCAAGCACTTTCGCCGGTGTGTCAATGATGGCACCGATGTGCGGCTCCATTGCAATCGTAACACCGCGCGATGCGCCGTAATCGACAAGTGCTCCTATCCGTTCTGTGAGGAAATCTTTATTTTTGTCCCAATCCTCCGGTTTTCCGCCGGGCGTCGTATTCACTGCAGGTAGTTCATTCCCTTGTGCAAGTTCAACCGCGAGATCAACGCCCCCTTTCAGCCGCCACATATTCTTCGCATGTGCATCAGGATCTGTTTCGAGCAAACTGGAATGTGCCGCGATTGCCGGCAATGCCAAGTTATGCTGTTCTAACAGAGACGCAATCCGTTTCCGTTCCGCGGCATCAAGTGTGCTGAGTTCAGTTGTAAACCGAGGAATGATAGTGAGTTCAACCCCATCGTATCCGAGGTTCGCTAAATGGGAGATGGCGGTATCAATAGGGACAGTGGGCATCCCCCACGTACTATATCCGAGTTTCATTTTTTAATTTTTCCTTGCGGTTAAATAGTGTAGATTTGAACTTTAGCACCCTTTTCTTACGTCCGCCCTCCACTACGTTACGGGCTACAGGTTTTGTACTATGAAGGAGGTTTCACGATGGTTTCTGATGAAATTCACGTCCGACTCTAAGTGGTACGTCGGATCCACCAAAAATCTGTGCGAAATGAAATTATGCCTTAAATGGCATAATTTGTCTTTGCTTTACATTTGGAGCACAGTGCAGAAACTTAATCGTTAGAGGATGTCAAAAGATTGAACCGATCCAATCGTTTATTAGAAAATCGACGCGTTGAATGAGCAGCGCAACACGTCCCATAACCGTATTACCGAATGCTGAACCGAACCCTATCATGAGGAAGGCAATGCCGACTTTTGAAATCCATTTGAGGGGACCTCTGTGTTCTACGGAAAAGAAGAAATAAGTGAGAGTGCAAATGACACCAATAACCATAAGAACTGCCTCAAAAATGCCCCAGCCAGAGAGAGTACCCGCATGAACCGCTGCAAATGGTTCGACTGTTCCGCGCGTCTGCTCGAAAATATTAGCTCTCAACACATTCGGTATTGAAAGACCTGCCCCAAACCCGATCAAGATAGCAGTTGGGTATCGAATCAACCAAGTGTGACGGGGGGACACACCACTGAAGAATAGCAAACCGACTCCAATCGGAATCAGTTTCCACAATCCACTCCAGCCCGCTTCTCGGGGCACACCTGGCCAAAATGGTTTCACCGCTGCCCAGAACGGTTCCCAAGCGAAAGGAATAAACCCCTGGTGAACGGAGAGCACAATGCCATAACCAACAGACATGCCCACAAAGAGGTGTTCTGCAAAACGATAAAACAGGTTATCCTTATATAGGAAACTGTAGATACAAAGCGTCAGTAACGCTGCGATCCAGATACCAAAAATTTCCATTAATTTATCCCTCCCGTCGGCGTTGAATGAAGAATACAATGTTGCCGATAATGACTAATCCCAGAATTAACACATGCACTGGAGAAGCATTGTTTATCCCTTGTGTTCCCTTTTCTGGTACACCGATAAGTTTTTCATATTCGGAGGCTCCCAAATAGCCAGGCATTAATCCGACTAACTGATTGGTTTGAAGGTAAGGGTACATATTGGAAACAATAACGCCAGTAACCCCAGCGGCAATCTGTTGATTATATTTCACATTGACATAAGTGATCCAGAGATCAGTCGTACTACCAGACGCGAGGTCCAAGATGAGGTCAATTTGGCCATAATTGGTGATATCTTTCATCATTGAGATCTCTGTAAGCGGTGTGTTTGTATAATCTTTCTCAAAGACACTTCCAATACTGATTCCCATACGAAGCATAACCTGTTCGCCTCCAGGGCGAAATCCGAGGAAGACATAATCTTCGCCGTTGACTGCACCTGCCTCTTCTGCAACCTCCGTTATCAATGTATCGGCGAGGGTTGGCGCAAACGGATAAAGGGTCATCCCAATGACACGGACACCTTTATCAAAGCAATGTCTTAGAACAGCTTTTGCCATAGGATTGAGTTCCGGTAAAGAGGAGGGACCATAATCGAAAGCAATCATGATAGTAGACCCAGCGGGAAGCGCGTCAATGTAATCGTAGATTTTCTGTGTCGGTTCGGAAACGTTGATTGGCAAATTGAGTGGTAAAAGCGTTGGAATGATAACCGCCAGTGCAACAAAAATAAAAATAAGTCGTCGGTCGAGATTCATCAATTTACTGAGCATTCTCTTAATCTCCTCCGCCTATGTAAGAGCGTTCGATCCCGAGTATAAGCCGAATAGCTTGTGAAATCACCCCTAAACTGACACCGAGGATAATCCCTCGCCTGGCAGAAAGATTCGGGTTTCCCAAAATCCATTGCCGAGCTTCTGAAGCACCGTTGTCCCATGGCAACCAGGATAAAACTGTATTCCAAATCAGATCACCAACAGGGACATTTCCGATTAACACAATCATTGCAGAAATTAAGAGTAATGAGGCTTCAAACGTCCGGGCGCGGAAGGCACGGAATGCTGCCGAAGCAATTAAAAAGGCAAGGAGCGAGAACATTGTCGCATCCAGAGGGACTTGAACGTTGTTGAATAACCACGCAAATGCTGGATGCTGCGGGCCAAATGGAAGCCCTATAACTACCATTGTCAGGAGTCCTGCAAAGACAACAAAACTGTATTGCCAATGCTCTGTGCGGCGGCGAATACGTATCACATGGGTTTGGACGAGCGTTATTGTTCCTACGGCAAGCGCAAAAGGCGACATAATTAGTGCCCAATAAACGACCTCATCGTAAATCGATTGAGAGAACGAATGTGGACTGAACTGCGTAAAACACATCACAACGCCGAAAAGAAAACAGAGCACTAAGGGGACTTGTCGTTTCATAAACATCTCCTCAGTGTTACAGGCTTGAAGATTGCATATAGATGATGTTGAGCCTTCATGGTACCTCCTAATTGACTCGCTGTAAGAGCGTTGTTATCCAAGTAATACCGGATAGTTCAAGGATTACGCCGAGGGCGATAGCACCGAAGATGAGTACCTTTCCCCAATCTTGTCCTCGAAGACTTCCAAGGAGCATCGGTTCTTTCGAGAGGTAAGCACTTGCTGCGTAGAGTTCTTCACCAATTAGGGTGTAATCACAGGCAGCAATGAAGAAAGGAAGTTGGTGCTCAGAGTCCGTTCCCGCAATCTGTATAGCACCGATAGAATTTCCGGTTTCGGCAAGGATAAGCGATTCGGCAGCGAAAGAGCCTTGTAAAAATACTGTCGCTGGTTTCTCACGAACCATGATACCATCAACGCCAGCAGCATAAGCGAACTGGTCTTCCGTAAGAAAAAAGATATTCTCCTCGTTGTAAGCATCTGGATGGCCTTCCTCAAGGTACGCAGTTTTCACCATCTCTCGCACAACGTTCATCACAATCGGGTCATTGCATGGCACACGTAGCGGGGTCTCATAGTCAGCAGTTCGCCGCGCGACTTGCGCTAAAATCGTCATACTGGCAACAGTCGCCACGCCGCTGACACCACCTAATCCTAATACATACAGAATTGAGCGCCCCATCTCCGTGGCTCTCCCGATGGCTTCATCTACCGCCTCAAGCCCAGGAATGCGACGGACAAATACCTCTTTGCCACTCCGCGCATTATAGATATTCCAAACAATCGCGGCAGAAAAAAGAAGCATGGCGATAAACAGCGGGGTCTTTTCAGTATGGAACCATTCACCGCTCCCCTCAACAGGAGCAGTCTGTTCAGAATCCGCTGTCGCCTCTGTCGCGCTAACAGCACGTACGACGTACGTGTAAGCAGTTCCACCCTCAATAGCGGAATCAACATAAGTTGTTGTTCCTACCGGCAGTAAATCGCCGATAGTTTCAAGTTCACCATCAGCAATCCGCCGTAGGATTTGGTAACCACTGATACCACTATCTTCAGCTGCTGCATCCCACTTAATCGTGATACTGGAGCCATCGTCGTTTGCGGTATCCACTGCCGTGACGTTTAACGGCGGGGTAAGTCCTTGGCTGAACACAGTGCTAACGCTTATGCATAAAACCAAGGTGACGACTATCCATTGAATTGTTTTTAGCATAAATATTATATTCCTCGTTTAATGGTCAACTGAAAACTATTAAAAACATTGCGATATAGCTTCTAAGACATGCCGATCCTCTACATCATCGCAGATAACGACCTCTCCAATACGCGTCGGCAAGATAAGACGGAGTTTGCCAGCAAGTGTCTTTTTGTCTAAATACATAGCGCCACATATCGCTTCTGGGGTCAGATCGTCTGGAAAAGTAAGCGGCAATTTCACACGGTTTAAGAGCGTGCGTTGCCGTTGAAAATCGGTTTCAGAAAACATCCCTAAATTGACCGCCAATTGCGCTGCACAATTCATGCCGATAGAGACCGCTTCGCCGTGCCGATATCTATTGTAATCCGTCACCGCCTCAAGCGCGTGACCAAAAGTATGTCCATAATTAAGCACCATCCGCAACCCACTCTCTTTTTCATCTTTCGCAACGATTTCCGCCTTGTTAACGCACGCACTCGAGATTATCTCAATCAGTATCGCGTCTTCCAAATTTAGAATAGCATCTAAGTTTTCCTCAACCATTTCAAACAGCGGTTCATCGCGGATAACACCCATCTTAATAACTTCAATAAGTCCGGATCTAATATCGCGCTGCGGTAAAGTTTTGAGTGTATCTACGTCGATGAGTACCAGTTTCGGTTGGTGAAACGCACCGATGAGGTTCTTGCCCTTCGGGTGATTAATCGCAGTCTTACCACCAACACTCGCATCGACTTGTGCCTGTAATGTTGTTGGAATCTGAACGTAGGAGATACCACGCATGTACACCGCCGCCGCAAAGCCACCAAGGTCACCGATGACACCGCCACCGAGCGCAATAAGCACTGAACCACGGTCGAGTTGATGGGCAACCAAACTATCCTGTATCCGTGAAAACTGCGCCAGCGATTTGCTCTCTTCACCAGCAGGGATTTCAATCGCGTTTACGTTAAATCCAGCATCGGTAAGGCTTTGGTGAACGATAGGCATATACCGCGCTTTAACAAACGAGTCCGAAACGATAAGCACCTTATTTGATTTTATATCCCGTGTGAGAAATTCTCCAACTCGGTTCAGGATCCCCGTTCCGACAGCAATCGGATAACTGTCCGCTCCGAGTTCCACGCGTAAAGTTTTCGTCATTTTGGATCCCTAATGCTTTTCGTAAATACCCGTTTGACATATGACATGACCTCGCCAAACGAGCGACCTGTCGTTTCCACCGTATAATCGGCTTTGGCATAGTAAGGGTGTCGTTCTTCCAACATAGAACTAATCTTCATGAGTGGATCGGGAGTCTGGAGCAGGGGGCGGTGCGACTGATGTTGAACCCGCCGATAGATCTCCTCTGCTGTTGCTGTTAGACAGAAAATAATGCCGTTACGCTTTAATTCTACCATATTCTCTTCTTTCAAAACAACACCACCGCCCGTAGAGATAACGTAATTGTACAGTTTCGACACTTTACGAACCGCTTCGCTTTCCAGTTCTCGAAAAGTGGGTTCTCCATCTTCCGCGAAGATATCACTGATACGTCGGCCGCTATCCCGTTCAATGATGTCGTCAGTATCTACATAGTGCATCCGGAGTTGCGTGGAAAGCCGTCTACCTATCGAGGTTTTCCCTGTTCCCATAAAACCGACAAGCACAATATTGGGGTTTCTTTTCTTCTGACGTTTCACCTATTTTCCACCTTTATCGCGACTGTTCCCCTAAGTTCGGTAGGTGCGACTTGGAATTGAGTCCCAACGGTTACTCGGAAGGCACCTACTGACAACTGAAAACTATTATACTGCTTTTGGATAATATTGTAAAGGTTTTTGCATGATTTTTCAGAGTGTGGTATAATTGCGACTAACTGACACGTTTATTGCATACAGGAGCGAGAAAACAGATGGCACGACAACTCAGGATGGTCCGTCCCAATTTGGAAGATTTACCGGTGTTAGAACTTCCAGCAGGCTACGGTATGCGCACCTATCGCAAAGGCGATGAGGCGCACTGGGCACGTATTATTAGTGATTCGTTCGGCGGCAGGGAGCGTACGGCACAAGACACAAAGAACGAGATTACGGGCAGAGATGTTTTTATTCCTGACGGTTTCTACTTCACAACGCATCGTGGGGTCCCTGTCGGAACAGCTTGTGCGTGGCGGCAATCTGTGGATGAAAAAGAGGTCGGGTATGTACACATGGTAGGCGTTGTTGCTGAACACACCGGACACAAACTCGGAAAATGGGTCTCACTTGCTGTTCTCGCCTACTTTCGAGACAACGGATTCAAATGTTCTATGCTTGACACCGACGATTTTCGGATCCCTGCCATTAAAACCTATCTGAATTTAGGGTTCATACCTGTTTACGTTGAAGAAGGGCAACCGGAGCGATGGCAAGATATTTTTCAAAAATTGAAATTGCCGCATCCTTCAACCCAAATTGCGAACCTTAAAAAGACACTCCCTGCGGAGTTATGGGCAAAAGTTTCAAGTTAGAAAAATAACAACAACCTTCTTTAGTCTTGTAGCATAACCTGTTAGGTTGTGCATCTGTCATCTCTCTTGCAGCATAGGCCGTCAGCCTGTGCGTCTGTGGATTCCTCTGTAGCATAACCTGTTAGGTTGTGCATAGTAGGGCGCAGACTCGTTGTCGAACCGTCTGGCACGCTCGCTCATGTTCCTGTTAGGTTGTGCATAGTAGGGCGCAGACTAACAGTCTACACTACAAAATGCCTCTGATGCCTGAACAATTTTCAATAAAAAAGTCGCTGGCTGCTTAAAACTTGGTCAGTAGCAACTCAAGTTAGGATAAGAAAATTTATGCGTAACCAACCTGAAACCCGTATCACGAGCAAACTTGTAGATATCCTGGAGGAGATGCGCTACAGTTGGACAATCGAAGTGGAAGCGAACCCGTTTACAGTCGGAAGTAAAAAACTTGATGCTTTTGTGACCGAACGCGGACGTGAACCGATCGCTATTGAAGCGAAATACGCAGACACACACACCGAAGAAAAACTACGCGAACAAGCAGAGGGCAGGCTCGTTCGTGAACTCGTTCCCGACCGCGCCTACGACAGCGTCACCAACACGCTCAACAACGTCATGGCGATCCGTTACCCCGTTGAATTCAAGACAATCGCAGGCCGCGACCTCCAGCAAGCCCTCCTTGATGCCGAAGACCTCCAGTATAAACTCGTTAGCAGCACGGGTCAATTCCCCGCTAACGGTTGGGCGAAAGGTAAAGTGACAGACATCGCCAACGCGCTCCATATCGGTGCAACGCCAAATAGTCAACTGGAAGCCGAAGCCGATAAGATGGAGTTGAGCATCAACAAAGCCGCGAACTTGATTGAAGACGCAATTGCCGAGAGACCCGGGATCGGAAACAATGTTGAAAAAATCTTGCACCAAACACGCGGAGAACAAACCTCTCGGATGGCGGCACTCATCATCACCGATGCTTTTGTGTTCCAAAGTTCACTCGCCGGCAGCGCGCAAATGGAAAACGTTCGATCACTCGGACAACGGCTCCGTAATATGAACTCTGCTGATGTTATCACGGATTGGAACGCAATCCTCACGGTGAACTACCAACCGATTTTTGAGGATGCCCGCGACCTCGTTGAGGCATTGGATACTGCAGATAACCTCGTCAGACCTATTCTTACACTCCTCTGTGAAGCTGCTAAGGAACTCGTTGATACCGGTTTGGCACAAATGCACGAACTCACAGGTATGGTGTTCCAGAAACTCATCATTGATCGGAAATACCTCAAAGCGAATTACACACTCCCTGAAAGTGCTGCACTCCTTTCTGCACTCGTCCTGCCGGAATTACCAGACGGTAAACTGCCAAAAGTTGCGGATTTCGCGTGTGGTACCGGGGCCTTGCTCAATGGTGTCTATCAGCGCGTCCTTACACTGCACGAACAAGCGGGCGGCAACGGTAAGAATGTCCACAAGCAGATGTTAGAGAAAAATATAGGCGGTGCAGATGTCATGCCAAACGCTACGCATCTGACCTTCGCTGCACTCGCAAGCACGTATCCCGATATTAAACTCGGTGATACACGTGTCCTGACTGCACCCTACGGCTTGTTAGACAGTGGATATTACGCTGTCGGCTCGCTGGAGCTGCTCAGCGACCAACCCCCGCTCCCGATATTGGACGACTCGAAGGCGGAAAGGCTCGGCGGTGAAAAACACGAAGTCGTCGATTTCCATCAAGCGTTCCCCCACAACGAATGGCATATCGTCATCCAGAATCCACCCTTTACGAAACCGAACGCGGATGCCAACGCCAGCGATAATAAGGGCCTTTTTAGAGGCCATGACCGCCCCGAAGATGACGCGGAGGCGATGCGTTTAGCCGTAGCTGACAAAGATCGGCGCGTCTCTAAAGGCGCAGGGATGGCAGGCCTCGGTGCCTACTTCGTTGACCTCGCCGATAAGAAACTCAAGCGCGGGGGGACCATGGGCTTTATACTCCCCGCAACCATCCTCGCAGGGACGAGCATGCAAACAGTCCGAGATGTATGGGCAACCGAATACCACAATGTCACCGTCATTACCATCGCCCAAGCCGATGCAAGCGATTGTGCGTTCTCCGCAGATACCGGCATGGCAGAATGCATGGTGATCGCAACCAAAGGCATCGGCGATACTACCGGGCGCGGTAAATTTGTTTGCCTCAACCACAGACCCGAAAGTCTGCTCGAAGCCCTTGAAATTGCGAACCGCATCAACCGAAATCAGAGCGTCCGACGCATGGAGGATTCGCCGAGTAGCGGCGATGCACTCAAAATCGGCGATGATGAAGTAGGCCAAGTCTTAGAATGCCCTCTTAACGTTGGCGAAGGATGGAGTACCACACGTACAAAAGCGATGGAATTGATTCAGACAGGTTATCATCTCATCAACGGGAAACTGAACATCGCTGCAGAATTAAAAACAAACGATATACCGATGTGCCGCGTAGACGACCTCGCAACCGTCAGTATGTCTCCCTTGGATGTGTATGGTGATGGTGGAAGAGGGGCCTTTGATATGGCGGAGGGATGCTCTGATACGGATGACTATCCTTGTCTCTGGCAGGTCAATTCGCCGGTCCAGCGGACAATGGAGGCACTTCCTGACTCTCACGGGGTGTTACGTCCGGGTCGCGAGGCAAAGCTGCAACAACTGCTCGCCCGCAACAGCCGCGCACACTACAATGTCAATATGAGATTTAACGCATCTTCAGCGATTGCTATCTTTACAGAGCGACCTTCCATTGGTGTAAGATCGCTAAGCAATGTCGCTTTTAATGATCCCCGATATGAATACCCTTTCATGCTCTGGAGTAACTCAACGCTTGGCTTGCTCTGCCACTGGATACACGCCGGTAAACAGCAACCGGGGAGAGGTGTGCTAGGGTTAACGACACTCGGCACGCTTCCCACATTAGACGTAACCAGGTTAACAGAAGCACAACTTGTGGAGGCGGAGGCTATCTTTAATGCGCTCGGGCGCGAGAAGCTGCTCCCCTTTAACGAGTGTTACCGTGCCAAACAGAAAAAGCACGATGCCGTACGGGCAGAACTTGACCGATGTGTGCTTGAGTTGCTCGGTATTACCGATAAGGCGGTCCACGATGCCATGAAAACATTGCGGATGAAGTTATCATACGAACCGAGTATCCAAGGCACAAAAAAATCGCAATGTAACCTCAAAGCAGAGCTCGCGCGCTTGAAGAGGAAGGGGCTGCCGTTTCCGCATTGGTATGAGTAAATACATGATCTGACCCATTCACGGGTAAACACGGTGCCGACACCACAATCTAACAACTAAAAGAAACATTATGAACTTCCTGAAATCCTTGTTATCGCACGGAAATCTAATCGCCGCCATCATCAATATAGGGCTTGTTGCTTGGTATACCTTCCTGACTCACAAAATGCTCAGAAATAGCAATAAACCTCATATTGTAGTCCGTTTAGATATAAACAATACACATACAGATTCTTTAATCAACACTGTTGTTGAAAATATTGGTACGGGGCCCGCAAAGGATATTAAAATCATACCTAGCTGCTCTGACACAAAAAAGTTGTTTGATTTGCCCCTTGAAAAAATAGGGTTCATCAAGCACGGAATAGAATACCTAGCTAATGGACAAACTAAAGAGAGCTTCCTGACCAGTATAATTGGAAAGTTTGAAAAGCAAAAGAAAACCCCAATCAGTGTTCAAGTAACCTATAAGGATTCTGCTGGTAAATCGTATCCATCAGAAACTTTCACACTGGATTTTTATGAGTTTGACTGGGTAGGGACAACAGGGCTAAAAACCACAGCAGGACATTTACACACTATCTCTCAAACTCTCTCAGAAACGCTAAAGCAGGTAAGTGCGATTAGTGAAATACGAAATGAACTTGAAACTCTCAATAGAGCATCCACAATATAGTAAAGCCCATAATTATTTAGACGCGCGGTTGACCGTAGGGGCTGGGTTACCCAGCCCCTACGAGTGGGTAACGTTATCGTGGAGTGTCAACTTATTTTCGTGCTTTACTATAAATTACAAGTTAGTTATTGACTTCTATTCCTGACGCTGCTATACTCTACCGCAAATCTGACTGAAATTCAAGTCACTTTTACCCGTTACTAACTGTAGATGAGGTTTTCAACCGTGTAGAAGTACCCAAGGAGGGACTACGGATGGCAAATCAAAAGCACGACCTTGTTGAATATCCCATTCAAGACAACGTTCGGTTAGAATCATACTGGCGCGATGATGCAGGTGGACGCGGTCCCGCTGCCTCGTTGTTTGTTTACGACGATGAGATTATGCGTTTTGACTGCTTTGGTGGTGATAATGGACATTGCCACTTCAACCTACGACAGACGCGAGGCAGAAGGTGGATGTATCCAGATGGCTCGTTCCAAGATCATATCCAACAGAGCCTGTTTGATCTCCGCACAAATCTAACGTTCTGTCTCCAAACCCATCAAGACGAGCGGGTTCAGGAGGTACAGATAGATCAGGAAAGTTTAAAACAGGCAGCCCACCAGATGGAAGCACATTTGTTAGTGCTTGCTGAAAAATTGCAGGGTGCTGCTGGATGAAAGTCGTGACCGCGGCGGAGATGCGCCAGATTGATCAGGATACTATTGAAGGGGTTGGCATTCCCGGCATTGTTCTCATGGAGACTGCTGGGAGTGCCATTGTCCGCGCGATTCAACAGCATTATCCGACCTGTCACCGGATCGGTATTTTTGTTGGCAAAGGCAATAACGGCGGTGATGGGTTAGTTATCGCGCGTCAACTTGCCCACGCGGGGCGCGACGTGCATCTGTTTCTCGTTTCTCCAGCAGATAGTTTCACAGGTGAAGCAGAGATTAATCTTCAGGTTGCGAAAAATCTTGGGTTGCGGATTGAGGCAATCTTGATGGATACAGGACTTTACGGCACAGGGACTGTGCCTACTACCTTAGCGAGTTGTGAACTCCTTGTAGATGCCATTTTCGGTACGGGGCTGCGCGATACCGTACGCGGTTCAATCGCTGCTGTCATCAAAACTCTTAATAATTTTTCGATACCTATCTTGTCTGTTGATTTACCTTCTGGTCTGGATGCAAACACGGGGCATCCGTTAGGTACTTGTGTGCGAGCGGATAGAACGGTAACAATAGGTTTGCCTAAAAGAGGATTATTGGTACACCCCGGTGCTGAGTTCGCTGGAAAGTTGGAAGTCGTTGACATCGGTTTTCCGGAACAGGTTATAGATGCACAAGGTATCAAGGTCAACTGGACAACGAAAACGCAAGCCTCACAATGGGTGCCGCTGCGTCCACCTGCATCTCACAAAGGCACTTACGGGCGCGTCCTCGTCGTTGCTGGCTCAACAGGTATGACAGGCGCAGCAGCACTCGCGAGTGAGGCGGCTTTGCGCGTCGGTGCAGGATTGGTAACACTGGCAACGCCGAAACATCTCAACCCAATTTTAGAAAGTCTCTTGCCTGAAGTGATGACACTCCCACTGCCGGAAACGGAGGTAGGCAGCCTATTAGCATCTGCGGCATCGGCCATCCTCGAATTTGCGGAAAAGACGAAATCCATACTCGCAATAGGTCCTGGGCTTTCCCAACACCCAGATACAGTTGCCCTTGTTCACCAACTGGCCCGTGAGAATCGAGAACAGGGACTTGGATTACGGATGGTTATTGATGCGGATGGATTGAACGCCCTCGCAAAAGCACCAGAGCTTATCTCATTATTAGATAGAGACACAGTACTCACACCCCATCCAGGGGAGATGTCTCGGTTAACAGACACCTCAGTGCCTACATTAGAAAACGACAGGATTAGCACCGCTCAGGAGTTTGCTAATGAATGTGGCGTGACGCTCGTATTTAAAGGGGCACCGACGGTTACCGCGGGCGCAAATGGGGAAGTTTGGATCAATTCCACGGGGAACCCAGGCATGGCGACGGGCGGCATGGGAGATGTGCTAACAGGCGTAATTGCGGGGTTGATGGCACAGGGACATGCAAGCGAAACGGCAGCTGTACTTGGTGTTTATATACACGGTTTAGCGGGAGACATCGCTGCTGAGGCATTGGGAATGCATGGGCTCATCGCAAGCGATGTGCTAAAGGCGGTGCCGCGGGCAATATCTTCACTGGTAGCCTGAACAGTGGTAAAACGCGCAGTATTGAAAACATAAGGAGCGATTATGGAATTGGGATTGAATGGAAAAGTTGCTGTCATCACTGGTGGAAGTGAGGGAATTGGAAATGGGATTGCCCAACGTTTGTGTGAAGAGGGTGCGAAAGCTGCGATCTGTGGCAGACGCGAAACCGTCTTAGCAGATGCCGCTGAAGAGATTCGCGCACAAACCGGTGGCGAAGTCCTCGCAATCCCGGCAGACGTAACGAAACCGGAAACACTGGAAAATTTTATCGGACAAACCGTTACCCACTTCGGAAAGATTGATATTTTAATCAATAACGCCGGGCGTTCAGCGGGTGGTGATTTTGAAGCCGTGAGCGACGAAGCATGGTACGATGACCTGGACCTTAAGTTAATGGGTGCTGTTCGCTGTGCGCGATTGGTGATCCCACACATGAAAAACAACGGTGGTGGTAGGATTATCAACATCACGCATCCGGGTGGCAAACAGCCCAGTGCCGGTTCCTGTCCGACCTCCGTCAGTCGAGCCGCTGGCATCGCTCTGACGAAGGCACTCTCTAAGGAACTCTTACCTCACAAAATCTTGGTTAATACTGTTTGTCTCACCTCTATTAAAAGTGCCCAAGGCGAACGCGCCTGGAAAGCATCAGGCTCTCTTGGAACACTTGAGGAATATTGGGAGGCGCGCGGGGCGGAACATCCGCTCGGGCGTTTAGGTGAACCGAGTGAGGTAGGTAATCTTGTCGCCTTCCTCGTCTCGGATTGTGCCTCGTTTATTACGGGAACCGCTATCAACATTGACGGTGGTCTCTCGGCGGTGGTGTAGAGAACATTTTTTCGTAAATGTAGCGAAGGTGGGCGGCTCTTATCCGTTGGGTCGCCTTTTTGGCGTAGCACACAAGTTTCCTAAATTTGCTATAAAGAGGATTATAATCAGAAAGATGGAAACCTATAAAATCTATCCTGTCGCCGCAGCAGATGCATCAACAGCGTTTCAAGTGGAACTGGATCCGCGTGCGCTTGCTGCTGCGGACGAACTCGAAAATAGCGGTGCCCAAGGTGCTGAAAGAGAAGATATCCTACAGGAACACCTCGGTGCCGATTATGAGAAAGGCTACCGCGGCACAGCATGGGGATTGCACGGCATCTCCGAAGGACTGACCCCTGCGCGATTGGCAGCCTTGCTGGAAGCACACGGTGAATACTTTGATCCGTGTGCCGAACGCGAAACATTTGACCACAGTTTAATGATTAATGTCGAAGAAGAGTTAGTGTCGCAGTTGGAGGATATTCCCGAATCTGTTTTAGAAGCAATTGTTGAGGCGTATAAAACTGAACTGTTAGGCGCGTAGTGCCATAGTTTTTATATAAACTTTTTTACCGAACTTTTCCACGCAAAGGGTGTGTAATAGACTGTTGATGACGGAAACACGCGTTTCAGAAACAGAAGCAACGCTTTTACAAGCCTAAATGAGCGTGAGGCTAACAAAGGAGACTTAATGAAATGATACTTAAAAATATTGTGCAGATAGTTGCAATTTTGATAGTTTTGAGTATTTTCCCTTTTTCTGGTTTGGGTATTATCGCTCTTTTTGGGGCCCAAGTGAACTCGCAAACAGTCGAGACCTTCATGGATCACAAACCGTAAAGGCATTGATAAACGCCTTTGATGGGGCGTACAACCAAAGGTTTTCAAAGGCAAAAGTGATAGCACTCTTTGGGGACGGTGTCGTTTATAGTAGCGAACTTGCAATTAGGGGTGAAATAGACGCGAGACATTCGCGCGTAGAGTGGCTTCGGATGCTTTTGCAGAGAGGTATCACTATAGAGGATTTCGACGATTATCGGATCTATCAAAACGACATACTTTGGCGTTTTTGGAGGATAATCCGGATTTACGGAAAATCGGGTTTCGTAGTATGCCTTTAACGGATGATCCGGAAGCTTATTGTTTAGTGTATTTCTTTCAGGCGCCTTCCTCGTTTTCATGCGCTCAGACGTATAATGGTCATTAATGGATCTTGGGAATTGTAGTCATCTGAAAGAAATTAATAAAAATAATGCAACCTTTTCACCCTCAAAACGCGTCACTATAACATAAGCCAAAATATG
Source organism: Candidatus Poribacteria bacterium (assembly GCA_009845545.1). Classification (GTDB taxonomy): domain Bacteria; phylum Poribacteria; class WGA-4E; order WGA-4E; family WGA-3G; genus WGA-3G. Next base: position 3,690 of record VXZK01000232.1, on the reverse strand, counting down.
ATAAGCCAAAATATGGTTTAGTGACTAAACTTGAAAAATAGAATGAAGGGATACAACATCTCTTAGGTTACACTCAGTAGCGGAAAAGAATTGGCGTGAGTCTCGCTTGAAAACGCCTTAGATTTCTGGTATGATAAAAATGGAAGAAAAACCAACTGGAGGGAAACCCGATGTTAGAAACCCGTGATCTCACGAAAGTCTATAACGAAAGTGTTTTAGCCGTCAACGAATTGAACATGAAAGTAGAGGATGGTGAAATCTATGTCGTCCTTGGTGCGAACGGTGCTGGTAAAAGTACGACGATCTCTATGCTGCTGAATTTCATCGAACCGACGAGCGGCACGGCACTGATCGGGGACATTGAGATTCCGAAGTTCCCGCTGGAGGCAAAGAAGCATCTCGCTTACGTCTCCGAGAACGTGGAACTCTATCGCAACTTTACGGCGCGTCAAAATTTGTCTTTTTTCGCGAAATTGGGCGGACGTAAGAAAGTATCGAATGCGGAACTTGACGCAACGCTTGGACGTGTCGGTCTGCCAGAGGAAGCCTTTACACGGCGCGTCAAGACTTTCTCCAAAGGCATGCGGCAACGTTTAGGCATCGCGATTGCGATTATGAAAAACGCGCAAGCCGTCCTACTTGATGAACCGACTTCGGGACTTGATCCGAAGGGCGGTGCCGATTTTCTGAACCTACTCCGTGAACTAAAAGAGGAAGGCAAAGCCATCTTCATGTCCACGCACGACATTTTTCGTGCGAAGGAGATCGCCGACAGAATTGGCATTCTGGTGCAAGGTAACCTTGAGCGAGAATTGACGCGTGAAGAGATTCAAGAAGAGGACCTCGAAGCACTGTATCTCCATTACGTTGCCGGATACGAACCTGGGGAAGACGCAGCCGAGTAGTGTCCACACCCTTCAATAGCAACCAATTAACCAACTTTCGGTTTGGATGAATCGAAAACCCGATTTTTTGACTAACAATTCGACTCCAAACATAATAGATAGGACTTACGCAAAATTGGTTCAGAACGCCTATTTTGATATAATAAAGGCACTTTCTATCAGGGTTCGGTGCGGTTAGAAACCGCACCTACCAGGGGAGTGCGTAAATCCTAATAGAGAAAGGTACGAGTTGATGGTCAATACAAACAATCGGCACGAAAGTCCATTAAAAATGCGAATTAATATTTTTACATTGGTTTTCATTCTCGCCGTAGGGATCCTGTTGCCAAGTGCGCTGTTTGAGGTTGCCTTGGCAGAAGAGTCGGAAGAACCGGCATCGCCTAATGGTGAGCGTACGAGGACCAGAGATGAGCAGGACCGTCATATCAAGATAGAAATCGAGCGTCAGAAGATGGAATCAGCCAAAAGGCTGATGGGAAAAAAGAAGATTGAGGTCGAAAAACTTGAGGCGATGATGATGGAAGAAAATAACATTGTCACCGTCGCCGAAGTGAATACCGCAAAAGAAGATTACGAAAAGGCTGTCTCTGACTATGAACAGGCAAAACTGGAGCTGCAACGGGTAGAGCTCGAATCGCTACAAGATGAATGGCACATCAGCGTTGAAGAGACAAGTTTGTATGAATCTTTCGATGGCAGAGAGTTGTTCTCGATTACCCTGCGAAATAGTTCATCTCCTGTCAAACTTGTCGAAAGTTCCAAAGTCGTAGGACAAGATATTATCATCAGCGCCCAGATTGATGATATCTTCGTCACTATTAAAGAGCAGGAAGGTTATGGTTCAAGCGGTGCGATTATTACCGAACCTTACGAACGGCGCATTGAGACGCTCAAAGAGGATGAATCTGTCACTTTGGAGTTTGAACTCATAAAAGAGAACATACGAGATGTCGTCGTAGAGTTAAAGTATTCGGGGCGTGAGGAAAAGAAAAACATCCACCTCAAACAGGAGGATCCGTATATCTCTGTCGTGTCCGCGAGGCGTTATAAAGAGGGCGACCGCCGCCGGCTGGAAGTTGTTCTCAGGTATGGGGCACTAAATGATGAAACAGAGGCGATAGACACGACCACAGCACAAGAAATTAACAACGTTTATGTCTCTATCAAAGACGACACTGATGCTATCATCGGTTTTCCTTATGAACACCGTATTCCGACGCTGAAAGATGGAGAGGAAAAAACGCTTGATTTTGAACTGCGACGGAATGTGGATAGCCTGGTTGTGAGTCTTACATACCTTGAAGAGGAAAAGCCGTTTAAGATTCACCTTGAGGAGGACACGCGCCATATCTCTATCCTGAGTGCGAAGAAGTTTCGGGTTGCCAGCAATACAGGTGGGCAGATGATGGTAACGCTTCAGTTAAAGAACACATCCACAACTGAAGCGATGTCGGTCAATGCGACCCCTGAAGAGATCGCTGCGGCGAATGAGATTCGCTCGATTTATGTCTCCTTACTCGATACGGTTGATGGCACGAACATTGTCAAACCTTATGAGGCGAAGATCCCGGTTCTTGGTTACAATGAAACCGTGGAATTAACGTTCCAACTCCAGAAAGATGTCGACAGTCTGCAGGTATCGTTGAACTACCCTGAGCTTGATATGCCAGAGATGCGACTGATCTATCTCCAAAAAGAGTCGGCTTTGGATGTCGTCAACGTCAGTTCACTCCGCTTTTCGCAGGAAGGGAATCTCGGCAGCAGCGTCACCTATGATCTAACCTTGGATCGGTTGGCAGAGACAGAAAATACATTCCAATTGCGTGTTATTAACCTACTGAACCGCATCAATTTTGAGTTCCAGGACCCGGAGACGAAGTCTCGACAGTCTCAGGTGAAATTTACGCAGGAACAGTCGAAGCGGAATTTGTCCCTGATTGTCTACTTGCCGGAGGAATTGGATGCTTCCTATCTCGATAGCACGCTTGAGTTCTATGTTGCTGTGCTTGATGACACTGAGGCAAACGAGCTTGGCGGTGTTAATAATCGATTAGAGCTTCCTGCTGAACAGATTGCGAGTATCCAAGGCGGTGTCGAGCGATTTGAGCTCATTCCAAAGGGTGTGCCGGAGATTGAAGTGTTCGTGCAGAACGCGTTCCAGACCATCAAAATCGGCGAACAGGTTAATATGACAGCGACACTTAAGAATATCGGTACCCGCGATCTCGTTGATATCCGTATGATCGTTGATGTCAACACCGATTGGAAATACACCGTTGTTCCTGAAGTCATTAGTTCACTGAGTCGAAATGAGGAGACAGAGATACAATTGACGTTGATGCCACCTGAAGATATTGGTGTAGGGGAATATCAAGCGAAGTTGAACGCGGAGGTCACCGTTGATAACCGCAAGTTTGAGGCGCGCGACCGTTCGATCACAGTGCAGGTGGAGTCGAAGACGCAAATGTCGGTGACAACGCTGCTTTTCGGTGCGTTGATACTTCTCATGATTGCGATTGTTGTCGTCACAATCCGTATTAGCCGACGCTGATTTTTTAATGGTTATCGGTTATCGGTTGTCGGTTAAGAGGTTGATGGTAACAATCCAACTTTATAGTAAAGCCCATAATTATTTAGACGCGCGGTTGACCGTAGGGGCTGGGTTACCCAGCCCCTACGAGTGGGTAACGTTATCGTGGATTGTCAACTTATTTTCGTGCTTTACTATAATTCAATACCTTCGCCAAAATTGATTGATTAAATAGGGTAAATATCCTAAAGTTAT
>VXZK01000400.1 GCA_009845545.1 Candidatus Poribacteria bacterium | reverse complement strand
GATATGGGGGGTTGGGGGATTTAGGGGGTTTAAATACAGAAATTACCGCTTTTTTTGCGTCTGAATGTCCGATATTTTCTCAATTTGCGTAAGTCCTAGTTAACACAGATTGCAAACTTATTAGCGAGCAGGAAGAAAATAATTATAGCGATGCTTGCTGTAGAAGGTCTTGATCCGCAAAGGCTGTAGCAGGTTCGCCATCGTAAATCACTGCACCATCGCGTAATAGGAGAATACGGTTGGCATATCTCAAGGTGAGGTCGGTGTCGTGCGTAGCAAAAATGAGAGTCTTGTTTTCTTGTTGGATCTCAGCGCAGAGTTCATCCATCAACCGATGGAGGTGCTGCGCGTCTTGACCGGTGGTGGGTTCATCGAGTAGGAAAAGGTCGGGATATAGTGAAAAGGTAGCTGCAACAGCAGTGCGCTGGCGTTGCCCTCGAGATAGCGCATACGGTGCTTCTGAGCCGAGATTTTGTAAGTCAAATCGCGTGAGTGTCCTGTCAACCCGTTCTTCAAGCGTTTTTTTAAGAAATTTAAGATTCTTGGGACCGAACGCGACTTCATCACGAACAGTCTCCGCCTGTAATAATAGATCTGGATCCTGAAAAAGGATGCCCACTTTGCCTGCTAATTGATGGAGTTTCATACGATTACACAGTTTTCCATCAAGCCTCACCTCACCTGCCGATGGACGTAGCAAGCCCGCGATGAGGTGTATCAGTGTTGTTTTTCCTGATCCATTTGCTCCCATGATAGCAAGTCCTTCTCCACGCGGCACCTCGCAAGAGATGTCACAAACAGCATCTTTATCGGTGTTCGGATAACGAAAATGGAGATTTTGGATGTTCAGGAGAACCTCTGGTCGTTCGACCTTGGAGGCAGGTTTGAGAGGTGATATTGGCGCGTTCGAGGGTGCGTCTACTGGCACTTGTACGCCTAAACGTTGATATGGCGTGGCATCTTGAAATGCATCTGCCTTCGGTAAATCCAGACAAATGCGTCCATCCTCCATCAACCAGACATGGTTGCACAACGGTGCAACTTCTTTGGTGCGATGGGTTGCCCAAACAACTGTTATCGCCATCTCTTTATTTAGGGAGTTGACGATATTGAGGATTTCCCGCGTTCCTTTAGGATCAAGATGACTCGTGGGTTCGTCAAGGAGTAAGACTTGAGGCTGCATTGCACAAACAGCGGCAAGGGCAACTCGTTGTTTCTCACCGCCGGAGAGTGATGAAATCTGCCGAGATTCAAATCCAGATAACCCTACCTGTTCCAAGGCGATAGTGATGCGTTCCTGAATCTCTTTGGGCAGGAAACCGAGGTTCTCGAGTCCAAAGGCAATTTCATCTTCGACCAGTGTGCAAAAGAGTTGATCGTCTGGGTTTTGGAAGAGGAGGGAGGCCTGTTGGCATGTGGTAGCAAGCCGTTGTCTGGTAATATCTTTCCCGTTGAGATGTACTGTCCCCGTAAGCGTTCCCGCCGATGCATGCGGAATTAAGCCATTCAGCGCGCGCAGCAAAGTGGATTTACCACACCCTGTTGGACCTGTCAATAAGACAAATGCTCCATGAGGAACACGAGTCGTGATGCCATGAAGTGTTGGGATCTCTCGACTCGGGTAAGTAAAGCGGAGATTTTCTATTTCAATACGTGCCATGGTCCCGCTAACTCAGACCTTCAATTTGGACAGGGACAGAACCGAAGAGTTGCTCTAAATGTCGCGTGACCGACTCATGGAAAGCATCAAAAGTTTCTTCGACGTTCTGCTTAAAGTCGTCGGTGTGATGCTTGAAAACGTTGTGGAGTTGCGCCTGCTGGGCATGGACACGAGCAAAGAGGCTATGGACGTATGCTTGGAGTTCACCGAGCCGTTCTGTTTGTGCTTTCGCGAAGGTACCGACTGCTGTTTTGAAAGCAGCGAATTCCGCCTCTAAGTACTCCTTGAACATTGATTGCTGAAAACCTGTCAAGGCACCGTGTGCAGCGTATTGAAAATCCTTATGGATTGCGTTGTACTTTGTCTTAATGCGTGCAAAAAGCTGGCGCGAATAGTTCTGGATATCACTTGTCCGGCCGCCTTGAGCCTCTACAAACTGTGGAACCTTCTCTTTAAACGTATCCATCTCTTGATCCAGGAAATTCCTGAAATCCTCAACAGCGAGGGTGTAGCGAGTTGTTTTCTCGAGATGATATCCCATAACCGCCAATCGGACAGCTTCAGGAAACATCTGACGATAGTTTTTGATGACGTTCACCAAATAGCGGGCGTATTCCACCCCTTGTCTGGAAAAAAATTGCCGCTGAATGGAGCGGGCAAATGCTATTATTTCCTCTATGCGAATCGACCGGACATTGTTGTGGGTCTTAGGCATGTGCTCAAGCAACGTCAAACACCGAGCGAAATAGTTCTTCAAGGTCGGATCATAGAGCGTTGAAATAACCCTCCGATACTCAGCAATAAGCTCCTCGCGTGGCATCTCAGGGACGAAATTGAGGCTCATATCGGTGTTATTTCCGCTGGATTCTACAAGCAGCCGATCTTCCTGTTTTAATCGGTGCCAGAGGTCTGTTTCCTTTAAAGCAGTCAGCAGACCTGCCATTGCCATAGGGATCCCAGCTTCTTGGATAAAATTGATGTGTGAATCAAATTCAGTATCACCATCAAGTCCGATGATAAAACCGCCTGTTACTTCTATCCCTCTGCTCTGTATTTTTCTTATGGAGCGCATGAGGTAACTGCCAGCCTCTTCTTCTTTGCTCGTGTTCTGTCCTTTCGAAGTGCTGAGGAGTGCCTCATCATTCGGGCTTTCAATACCGAGGAATACCATGTTAAACCCTGCTTCAGTCATTGCGTCAAGCATCTCAGGGATTTCAACGAGGTTTACGCTGGCTTCGGTGAAAAGTGAAAATGGGAATTGCCGTTTTTCTTGCCATTCCTTGACGGCAGGGAGCAAACGCATCGCATCACGCTTGTTGCCGATGAAGTTGTCATCAACGACAAACATTGCACCGTCCCAACCGAGTTTGTAAAGCATCTCAAACTCAGCGAGCATCTGCTCATTGCTTTTGGTGCGCGGGACGCGTCCAAACAATTTTGTAATATCACAAAATTCGCAGTTAAAGGGACAGCCACGTGAAAACTGGAGCGCCATCGAGCCGTACTCGTTAATGTTAATAAGATCGTAACGCGGCGGCGGCGTTTTCGTAATATCTGGTTTTCGAGTTTCCCGATAGATCTCCTTCGCGGCACCACTCTCAAAATCGGTTAAGAAATCTTCAAAAATCTCTTCAACCTCACCAAAGAGAAAATGGTTAATCGTGGCATCGGTTTCTGCCTTGATATTATCGTAGTAGGAGGTAGGGTGGGGACCGCCAGCGATAATCGGTACGCCCGCTCGATTACACCGTTCAGCGACTTCATAGAGCGATGCTTTCTGAACAATCATCGTTGAGGTAAAAACAACATCTGCCCACTGGAGATGTGCATCCGTGAGCGACTCAATGTTCATATCAACGACTTTCATCGCATAATTATCTGGGAACATCCCGGCGATCGTTAAGAGTCCAAGTGGGGGCATTGATGATTTTTTTCCAAGAAATTCTAAGGCGTACTTAAAGCCCCAATAAGAGGGCGGAAACTTCGGGTAAACAAATAGTGCATTTGGCATAATAGATCCCTAACTCCTTACAAAG
>VXZK01000305.1 GCA_009845545.1 Candidatus Poribacteria bacterium | reverse complement strand
AAATCCGTCTCAATGGACGTTGGTATCGTTTCGGTTTACATAGAAGTATAGAAGGCAAAATCAGACAAGTTCAAGTAACACGAGACACACTCGGGGATGTATATATCACCCTCACAGAAGAATGTAGAGAAGTCAAACCTGAACACCCATCGCTGCTGTCTCGCGTGGCTCCGCAAGAAGCGGATCCAAACGCAACCCTTGGAGGCGGTAGATATAGCAATGGTAGAGCAAACTTCCTATTCCAGACATGTTCCTGAAGAGCAGGCGGAAAGTGCAGCGGAAGTTAAACGCGAATTGGTCAAAAACTTACTATCAAAGTTGAAGGAGAGTGATCGAACCGTTGTCACCCTCTATTACTTCGGTGAAATGACATACGCAGAGATAGGCGAGTTTTTAGGCGTATCCGCGGATACAGTTCGGATACGAGTTCGTCGTGCGCTGCAACGCTTAAAGAAACATGAACTGCTGATTCAAGAGGCACTCGGCAGTTTCCAACTATCTCCTACTTTAACAGAAAACATCATGCGCGAGATTCCGCGTATCAAACCTCTACCGCCTGCCGGCGTGAAGCCACCGATAGTCCCTTGGGCAATCGCCACGTCGACCATTATTCTCGTTGTAATGATGCTCGGAGCCAGCAATCGATATTTAGCACGTTTCCAACAACCCTACAGTTTTGATGCCACATCTGAGATGACAGTAGAAATCATCGACGCACCTATTGTCATAGACCTTCCATCTAAGCCAGATGTTCAAAATCAGCCTGGACACGCTGTTAATCTCAATGAAGGCGACGGTTCCGGACAACAGCCTCACGCAGCATCTGTACTATTGACCCCAACTCAATTAGATGAGAAATGGGGCTCTATCCAACAACAGTGGACTGGTGTCCGGGAACTCGGAGGCACACCAGTGATGACGTTGTTTCCTGCCTCTAAAGGTGAACTTTATATTGTTGATGGTAAGGCCAATATACACAGATTACCTGCCCAAGGAGAGTCGTGGCAATATGTCAACAACGTGAGTTCGTTGGTTGATAACTGGAAGGGGAAAGCCCTATGATGGAGTCTCGAAGTGATAATTCTGACCAACTTTACATGGAAACTGACCGTTTAGCCGATCTTATCAAGGAACTCGATAAAACAATAAACGCAGAAGCGGTGATTGAGGCAATTATTAACGATGTCCGTGATTTTTCGGGCGACGCACAACAAAACGACGATATGACGATTGTGATTATCAAAGTGTTGTGAGAACCGGTAGGGTAGTAGGCACGCTCTGTTGTGCCGTAGCTATCAGATTAAAGGAAAACAGATGCCAATATTAACCCAAGCACATCGTGACTATTTCGATGAATACGGCTATATGGTCATCGAAAATGCCGTTCCTACTGAACTGTGTGAACCAGTCGTTGACGCGATTTTTGCGTTTTTGGAGATGGATCTTTCGGATCCGAATGGCTGGTATCGTGCCCCGCATAAACCTGGGGCAGGCATGGTAGAAATGTATTTTCATCAAGCTATGTGGAACGTATACCAACATCCACCCATCCATCAAATCTATAGTGAGGTCTATGGCACTGAGCAGATTTGGGTTCATATTGATAGAGTCAACATGAAACCGCCTAAACATTCCGGCTACCCTGAGTGGGACCATAAGGGTATGTATCATTGGGATGCGGACACTTCAAAACTACCGGTTAGGTTTAGTACACAAGGTGTTTTGTTTCTCAGAGACACAGCCGAGAATCAGGGGTCTTTCGTCTGTTGGCCCGGTGCGCATAAGTCACTGATTGATGAGGAAAACCCGTGGGTGCCAGAACTTACGCCAGAAATATATAAGGAGAAATTTATACAGGTCCCAGCGAAGGCAGGTTCATTGCTTATTTGGCATGTGGCACTCCCGCATGGGAACGGTCGCAACACGTCCGATAAACCGCGGTTAGCACAATACATGAACTATTATCGTGCGCCTAATCCTATGAATGAAGAACGGCGGCAAGAACGGATTACACTGTGGCGGGAGCGCAGAGCATTAGGCCGCGGTCCCTATCCTGGTGACCCAAGGGGTTGGGAAGCGAAAAACTACGGATCACCAGCACTTACACCTTTAGGACGGAAATTATTAGGGCTTGATTTGTGGGATTAATACATTTTAATCATCGCCCAACTTGTGGCTAATTTCCCTTGTGGGTCCACACCGAGTGCTGCTTGCAATCCGTTGTCCATGATTGCCTCAATCTGGTCTTTAGTCAAATCCACGCTGAAGATAGCAACTTCATCGAACAGACCGAACATAAATTGATGGTGCGCCAGAAAGTCTCCCATATTAACCTCTTGTGCCTCATCATTCGTATCCATCGCTTGATCGTTACCTTCCTTAGACTGAAGTTTACCATCAACATAAAGATCGTGGTCTTTCACGGCATCCGAACCTTTCGGAAAGACGACCGCCATGTGATGCCACTTTTTATCACAAACGTTGTCTGCGCCGAAATTTTGTCCGCCAGCAACTTCAATCCTCAAATTGCATTCGGCACCTCTCAAATGTGCTCGGACGTAATATTTTTCGCCAGTAAGATTTGGGCCCCATTTCACCCATGAATGCTCTCTTGTGTCCCCGGCTTTAAACCAAAAGACCACCGTTCTCGGATCTGTGCCGCCGACTCCAGCGTATCCCGGAACAACCAGATTGTCGTCATTGCCATCGTAATCCAGACACGTTCCAAACACACCTTTGACGTATTTAGCACCAGATATATCGCCATCTCTACCGTTCTCAGAAATATCTTTGGCAACGTTGCCTTTGCCTTCGTCGAAGAGATAGGCGACCTCAACAGTTTTCAAATCAATCGGCGCAGAACGGCTGATATTTGTCCATCCCAACCCAAAAACGATAACAATCAGCCAAGCGAACAAAAATCTACTTTGATTTTCAATTCTCATCTCTATTTTTCTCCTTAGTCAAAAACACTGCAAGATATCCAGCCCAAAATCCTATATTTTTCATGGGAGGGCTCGGGCCTAAGGTTTTTAATGATAGGCATTGTAGCAAAATCAATCAATAGGCAATTAGAAAGATAGGACAGAAATAGGAAATGTCCACATTATAAAGGCGCGTTCTAATACGGGTTTTTCTCGAAAGTGTAGATCCCGTGCTTATAGACAAGCAGGAGTTCACCACGTATCTCAAGTACCATATTATATTTGGAGAACGCTTGACAGATACCGCGTATTGCAATACCGTTACGAAACGTAATCGCGACCGCATCGCCGACAGCGACCTGCATATCCACGACTTGACGTTCTGCTATTTTCTTCACGGCTTTCAACCCTAAATCTTTGACACCTTCGTGGATTTGCAGATACGGTGAAAAGTGCCTGGCGTTTTCCACCGAGAACGCCAGCAGGACTTCCAATTTCGGCAGTGGCGACGCGTTAGCGAGTAAAAGATTATACTGAATAACTCTTCGGACCCGCTCATCACGGATGCCGTCATACGTTATCAATCTCACAGGCGACCGATCAGTTTGAAAGGTTCGCGTCAAAAGGTATTGCTCTGAATAGGAGTTATGGGTGCTTTGTTTTTCTGTCATGGGTGTGAATTGTTGTGGTGTTTTCATCGTTTTTGTGTCTTCTTAAAATAATAGGACTTACGCAAAATTGGTTCAGAACGCCTATTTTGATATAATAAAGGC
>VXZK01000366.1 GCA_009845545.1 Candidatus Poribacteria bacterium | reverse complement strand
AGCGGGGTTGGACCCGAAGCCTAAAGGCTTGGGATTGTTAGACAATGCCCTTCAGCACGCCTTGTTCTTTCAATCGTGAAATCAGTTCTGCTTGTGTACCATTACCTTTCGTTGAGTTGCACGCAGCACAAAGCAGTTGTAGGTTCTCTATATGGTCAGTGCCACCTTTGCTTTGTGGCGTGATATGGTCTACCGTTAAGTTGCGATAATGGAACGGATATTGACACCCATTGCATTTGCCTTGCTGCCTACCAAATAACTCGGGTTTGTGCGTTTGGTATCTTGGCAAATGCTTCTGAATATCTATCTCCTCGGCGTTGTCCGTCCGTTCCGGTGCGTCCTTGCGAACAATCACATCTGCCAACGGATTGAATAAATCAGCGGCTTTGTTGACCTCATCCGACAATCGCAGCTTCGTGATGTCCTCAGCATCGGGTGATATGTCTATGCCAACCCATTTCCGATGTAAACGTTCAGCGGCGACACACGCTGTCGCACACCCACAGAACGGGTCTAATACCATGTCCCCTTCGTTTGATGACGCTTTGATGATGCGTTCCAAGAGGGCGAGGGGCTTCTGCGTCGGGTAGCCAGTGTCTTCTTTGCCTTTTACAGGTGGCGTATCAAGAACCAAGTCACCTGCTACAACACCCGGCATCGCAGATAAATACTTCTTCCACCGCGGTCTGCCTATTTTACCTTTCGGCCAGTGCAGCAGTCCAGCCTCATCAAGAGCTTCCGATTTTGCTAGTTGATCGAGAGTTTCATAATTATCTGGCAACAGTGCCTGTGCAGAAGCAGGAAATTTATTGCGAGTAGGTGGTGCCCATGCCCGACCCGGAGGCGGTTCAATGCCTTTCAATGGCACATAAGCTTTTCTGCTGCCTGCTTTTCCACCCGATAAATCAACTGTTCCGTATTTACCATGTTTGTCCTGCCATCGAAAAGTCTTCTGTATATATTCAGCGTCATAGGGCGCATATTGTTGATTCCAAGTTGCGCCATTGGACTTGACATAGTAAAGAATTCGGTCGGTGTTTACCGCGTAGCGTTTCGCCAACGATTTCGTCGATGTCCGCTTCCAAATCACCTCATTCCGAAAGTTATCGCTGCCGAACAGCGCATCCATCAAGGCTTTTAGATAATGGCTTGCAGTCGGATCACAGTGTAGATAGATACTACCTGTCGGCTTCAAAATACGGTGCATCTCAAACAATCTTACCGCCATTGCTGTCAGGTATATCCTCATAGACTTGTCATAGACAGTTTCAGACGCTTGGATTATCTGATAGAGTTCCTCGTGTTCGGCAGCGATCACCCCGTGCCATTCGTATTTGATGTCCTCGTCGGTCCAGATGTCTTTGAATTCCGCGCCTTCTGCTGGTGAACCGATCGGTGCTTTCCACTGTTTGCCCGATTTAAAGGGTGGATCCAAATAAATCAGATCAATCGTCTCTGAATCCATACCCCGCATAATGTCAAGGTTATCAGCGATAAAAAGCGTTCGGTTCTCAAAGTTCATCGGGTACTCCGCTTCTGGATCAGATTGCTACCTTTTATCCTTCTCAAGATTATACCGTAAAACTATCTATGGAGCAATACTCTCCAGTTCGTTACCGCATTTCGGACAGGTATCCTTCCACGCCAAACGTCTCCCTTCACCGCAAACGCCACAGACACCGAGCGGGTACTCATCGGGTTTCGCGCGGCTGCCTCCCTTTTTGTAGGTTACGATGAGCCACACCGTCTTCCCATCTTCTTCGTAACCGTAAAAGGGGCCTTCCTTTTTCCCATCGTAGGATTTACCCACATGTTTCGGATAAGCTCCTTCGGACCTAAGGTTCCCGTTTTCATGATAGGTAATACAAGACCCTTCGTATTTGTTATCACGGAAGGAGGCTTCGCTCGCCTTGTTCCCATTTTTATGGTAAGTGATCCAGGGTCCGTCCTTCTTACCATGAATGTAGGCACCTTCGCTCCGCTTATTCCCGTTCGCGTAATAGGTAACCCAATATCCGTGCTTCTTGCCATCTACCATTTCACCAGTTGTCAATGAACTTGCCATTTTTCTAATTTCCTTGCGGTTAAACAAAGCGAGTTTGAACTTTGATGTCCTCTTCTCAAGTCCGCTCTCCATTTTGCGGCGTACTCGCCCATAAGCGATCTGCTTCATTACGAGCTACGTACTTTGATTTACTTTTTGCACCAAAGCTGCATCAAGATATGCCTCAAATTTCTCTAAAGTTTTCTTGCCGATGCCTTTGAAACCCTTGAGTTTCCCGTCATCAATTGCTTTTCGGAGCGAGACAAGGCTATCCACACCGACTTCTTCATAAAGTCGCTTAATCGTTTTGGCACCGAGTCCGGGAATAGGCACGAGTTCCACAACCGTTCGTGGTGTATCACCGGCGAATTCTTCCAGCTTCGTGCTCGTGCCGGTATTCAGAAATTCCTCAACGATTTTCGCTACGACTTCACCAGCCCCCGGAATTTCCTCTATTAATCGTCCTTGGGCGATGAGATCCGACATCGGTTCGGGAAACCGAGAGATATAATTCGCCAACCACGGATATCGGGACGCGTGGTCTTCTGGATAGTCGGCGATAATGAGGAAAGTATGAAGTTCCAAAAATTTCAGCGCGATTTCATCGTTCTGATGCCAGCGCGTCCGCCCTTTTGCATCAATGTAAGAACCCGCTTCTAAATTTTTCTCGTCGTTCACTATTTCCTCCTCCAGTGTAATATCTGAATTGTAGCATCCCAGAGCGCAACAGCGAGATATTCAGCGTTCGGTGAGAATGCTAACGCCTGAATACCAGTCGGGTAGGTTTCCCAAATGACCGATTCACCTTCAGAGAGGTCCCACACGCGAAGATTCCCTGCCTCATCCCCCGAAGCGAGATAATCTGAAGTCGGCGAAAAGGCGAGTGCACGCGTCCAATACGCTTCAAACCCACTTTTCGCAAGACGTTGCCTGCCTGTCCCAACTTCCCAGACACGGATCCCGGATTGCGCGTTTTTCTGTGTGTCAACGGCTACCATTGTCGCATCGGGTGAAAATAACACATTCCAAATTCCCAAAATTTCGCCGGTATTGAGAACTTGGATCGGATCCGTGTCGGTTGTGTTCCAAATCTCAATGGCTGTCCGATGCCCCTCACCGTCTCGGTAGCTGCCTTCTGCTGCCGCGATAAATTGACCGTCATCAGAGAGCGTGAGGCCGTTTCTAACAGGGAAATCTGTCAGCAGGGTTTTCAACTTTTGGGCAGATCCCTCACCTTTCACGCGCGCTGGACTTTGCTGAGTGAGTCGCCATACCTCAACCTCGTTATCACCTTTTGATAACACCGCAAGCGTGCCATCCGTAGAGAGACGACCGCTTTCATACTCTCCATGCGTCAGTCGTGTTTCATCGCCACTGCCTACGGAGAGGACGGTAATGTGATCATCCGCTTTTCGGACTAATAGTTGATTCGTGCCGGTGGCATAGGAAAACCAACGCTTAGCTTGGATGTTCCCGATCTCTCGTTTCTGTCGGCTCTGGATATCCCACTCTACGACAGCACCCCCCATCCCTTTCGTTATCAACTTCGTGCTATGCTTGCTAAATGCCATCTGTCGCGCGACATCGGGGCGCAATTCGTCGAGGCGTGGCTGCTGCTTTTCGCCAAGCTGAAAAGCGAACTCCAAAGTCGCTCCTTGTACC
>VXZK01000054.1 GCA_009845545.1 Candidatus Poribacteria bacterium | reverse complement strand
TTACTGTAGTTTGGACAGTTTTAATCGTTTTCGTGTCGTGTTTTCAAAGGTATTCTATTTTTCTATCAGTTTCGCACATTCACAGAACCCATAGAAAAACGGACACTTTCGGACGGATTGGGTAACCCAACCCCTACAACCCTGCGTCCCTCGTAGGGGGCGGGTTCCCCGCCCCGCTGGAAAATTGTCCAAACTATAGTCATATTTAGTATAATAACCCTCTTCTGAATAAGATTTAGGGAAAAAATTATGGCATATGCCTTGTTAATTGTTAGCCCAAATCCGGCATTTGTACCTAGCGCGTTTCAAGATCATCCGGCGTTTGCTCTGCCATCGTCTCGATTTTCGGTATCGAAAGCAATTAAATCCATAGCAAATTACAAAACCTCTTAAATTGATTAGTATCACTTTGAACATTCCTCTTCCTTAAACGGGCTTTAGGTGTTCAAATACATCTGTTGAATTATAGCATATTTGATCACAAAACCCAAGGAAAAGTCGAGATCAGGAGATCACGTATCGCTAAGTCCAAATACGGTTCCGATAGGAGAACTAACGCCTCTGGTTCTAAAATATTTTCTTGTGGATTTTAAAGTTACGGTTGTGTTATAATTCCTTTGGACTTGCTAAATATCTACAATTCCAAAGGGCACGACTCCTATGCCCCGAGAAGAAAAGGACACTGTTTTTAATGAAACACATAAAGATTCCCGGAGTTAGCAAAGACATCTCACACCTGATTCTGGGCAGCATGATGTTTTCGCCAGCCAGATTTGACTATAGCACTGAAATGCTTGACGCATTTTTTGAAGCAGGTGGAAATGCGCTTGATACTGCACACGGCTATGGCGGTGGCGATAGCGAGATGCTCATCGGTCTCTGGATGCGGCAACGTGGGAACCGAGACGATGTTTTTCTTATTGATAAAGGTGGACACCCACAAGGGAGAGTGCCACGCCCGCGTCTGTCCCCTGAAGAACTTAAAGCTGATCTCAATGAAAGCATTACACGCCTCCGTACCGATTATATTGATCTTTACATGCTCCATCGCGATGACCCTGTAATTCCGGTTAGCACGATTATTGATTATCTGAACGAAGAGATAGGGACTGGACGCATCCGTGCTATTGCTGCTTCTAACTGGCAACCGCAACGTATCATTGATGCGAACGCTTATGCAGATGAAAACGGACTTGCGGGTTTTGTCTCCTGTAGCAACAATATCAGTCTCGCTGTACCGATGGAACCGATGTGGGGTGGGTGCGTCTGCGTTGATGATGCCGCACGCGCATGGCATCAGGAGAGCCAGTTTCCGTTGATGCCGTGGTCTTCGCAGGCACGAGGTTTCTTTAGTGGTGCTTTTACGCCAGAGAACCGCGATAACGGAGATATGGTGCGCGTCTATTACAATGACGAAAATTTTGAGAGACTCACACGCGCAAAGAAATTAGGCGAAAAATACGGTTACTCCGCAATTCAAGTCTCCCTTGCATATTGCTTGAATATTTCGTTTCCAGTTTTCCCGATTGTTGGCCCCGCGACTTTAGATGAAATGGATTCCTCACTCGGTGCAATGGGACTTGAACTCTCCGATGCTGAAATGGAATGGCTCAACTTAGAAACGGAGAGGAACCCCTTATGATGATTCGGATTTTTTATCTCCTACTCTGCCTTCAATTCATCCTTTTCCCGCTCGGTTTTGCCCAAGAGAGCTGAGGTGCCTGAAGCAATCCCGCGATTCCACGTGGCGGGATCGGTGAAGTCAGTTTGGCTTCAGGAGAGATGAAGAGATTCCAGAGCTCTTTCAGTATGATGCGGTGGTTTGACGCACAAGGCGGACACCTCGAAACAAAAGGGATTTCCGCAGGTGGAAAAGTGATAGAGGTCCCACTGCACCGACACCATGTTAAATTGAACATTTTTCGCGTTGACATCGGGTTGAAATATCGCCTCAATTCCGAGTGGATGCTGGAAACAAATATACCGTACGAGACCAAAATTCAAGAGGCAACTATTGAAGAAATTGATCCTGTCACGGATGCACAACGAAAAGCAATTGCGCGCAATCGGGACAATCATCACCGCAATGAAACTTACACGGGACCCGCAGATACGGACATCTTCTTAGGGTATCAGAGGCGAGGCGTGTTAATGGATCACGATTTCCTTGTGGGACGTATCGGAACGACGATTCCCCTTGGAAAAACCGAAGAAGATCCGTGGAAGTTAGGGGATGCAGGACTTAAGCATCTCCATATCCAGTTTGGTACTGGCACCTTTAATCCGATCGCGGATCTGCATTACGGTTTACCCCTCTACAAAGGTTTACGAGCGAACATTAGTCTCCGCGGAAAGTTGCCCTTCTATGAAAATAGCAAGATGTATCGCGGTTCCAGAGAAGTTACCTACACAGGTGGTCTGGATTATAGTTTCAGCGATTGGCTTTCGTTCCAAGCTGGCTATCTCGGCTTTTATCAATCCTTTGCCTATTGGGCAGGCGAACAGGACATCAATTCCGGGCTCCGGTTCAGTATGGCATGTTTCGGAGCATCCGTTATAACGCCTTATAATGTGCCGTTGTCTCTGACGGTAATGTTGCCCTTACACCAGGAGACGCTTTATGACGACACGGATGTTTTGCTTGATGGTGCATACGGGGAGCGCGACGCTTTTGAATTCGGGCCTCTGGTCTCCTTGACGGTTTTATACGCATTTTAGAATGCCATAGGTGTATTCTTTCATTGCACGTGTATTATACATTTGTCGGTTTTCTAAGGCTACGCGGCAAGTTAGATTCGCAGCGTTCAACGAAAGGAAAAAATTACGAACAGAGGGGTTGATGAAATTGTTGAAACACTCTTATATAACTTTTTTAATGCTGGTTATTTTTTTCATCAGTTGTGGGGTGCCGAATAATCCGTATCCGAAATCTGAACAGGACGCGGAAATCTATTACAGTACGTTTGATGAAGAACCGAAGCACTTCGATCCGGCGGTGTCCTATAGTTCAGACGAATACACTTTCATCCAGCAGATTTATGAACCGCCTTTAAGGTATCATTACCTCAAAAGACCGTATGAGTTGATTCCACTAACGGCAGAGGCTGTCCCACAACCCCGATATTACGATACTGACGGAAAACAGTTGGCATCAGATGCTCCGGCAGCATCCGTCGCGCGCGCTGTGTATGAGATTCGCATCCGTCCGGGTATCATGTATCAGCCGCACCCCTGTTTCGCAAAGACCGACAGTGACGTATTGCGCTACCACGACTTGACAAAAGCAGATGTGAAGGGTTTTAACGAGATCAAAGATTTTCCGATGACGGGGACGCGTGAGTTGACCGCAGCGGATTATGTCTACCAGATCAAACGGATGGCGGACCCGCGTCTGGCTTGTCCTATTCTTAGCACGTTAAAGGATTATATCCTTGGGATGGAAGCGTACGCGGCTGCGCTTGCTAACGGACAGGAAGACGCTGCCTTTCCGGGTGTGGAGATTGTGGATCGTTACATCTATCGGGTGATCCTGAAAGCGAAATATCCGCAATTTATCTACTGGTTGGCGATGCCCTTCTTTTCACCGATGCCTAAGGAGGCGATTGACTTTTACAGCCAACCTGTTATGAAGGAGCGGAACATCACCATTGATAGGTTTCCTGTGGGAACGGGTGCCTATCGGATAGAAACGCTCCTCGCACACAAAGAGATCGTTCTCGTCAAGAATGAGAATTTTCGGGTTGAGCGTTACCCGTCAGGTGGAGAACCCGGCGATAGAGAGGCCGGACTTCTCGACGACGCATGGGAAACTATCCCGTTTATACCGAAAGTTGTCTACAAATTAGAAAAAGAATATATTCCGCGCTGGAATAAGTTCTTGCAAGGGTATTACGATAGTTCCGGTATCTCTTCGGATACATTTGACAGTGCCGTCACGTTTAATGATACGGGCGATCCGCGGGCAAGTGAGGCATTGAAAGCGAAACATATCGTGCTGCGCACCAGCGTAGAACCCACGACTGTTTATCTTGCTTTTAATATGTTAGACGATACCGTCGGTGGGTACACCCCGGAGAAACAGAAACTTCGCCAAGCGATTTCGATTGCCTTGGATTACGAAGAGTATATTGAAATCTTTCTCAATGGACGTGGTATTGTCTCACACAGTCCACTACCGCCCGGTATCTTCGGTTACGAAGCAGGTGAGACCGGTATTAATCCGTATATCTACGACTGGGATGCAAGCACCAACCGTCCGGTTCGCAAATCGATTGAAGAGGCACGCCAACTTCTCGCTGAAGCAGGCTACCCGGGTGGACAAGATCGTAAGGGGAATCCGCTGATTGTCTCTTTTGACAACACGTGGAATTCGGCAGGTGCCACGTCCCGATTAACGTGGATGCGGAATAAATTAGAGCAGCTCGGCATCACGATGGAGAGTCGGACCACCGATTACAATCGATTTCGCGACAAAGTGAAAAACGGGAACTTCCAAATCATCTTCTGGGGCTGGCATGCGGACTACCCGGATGCAGAAAATTTCCTATTCCTTCTCTACGGTCCGAATAGTAAGGCACTGCGTGATGGCGAAAATGCTGCCAACTACGATAACCCAGAATATAACCGGCTCTTTGAAACGATGAAAAACATGGAGAACTCGCCGGAACGGTTGACGCGCATTCGCGAAATGAACCGCCTGTTACAACGCGATGCGCCTTGGGTCTTCGTCTATCACCCTGTCGTTTTCGGTTTGTCACATCAGTGGTTGAAGAATAGTAAGCCGAGTGCTTTGGGGCGTGGAAACTTCAAGTATCTCCGCATTGATGCCAGGCAGCGGGCAGAAAGCCGTCAAGCGTGGAATCAACCTATTGTTTGGCCCCTATGGATCTGTCTCGGATTGCTGATTTTAGGGACGATTCCGGCTGCCATCACAATTTGGAAACGAGAAAGACAGACAAAACAGGCACCTATTGCTGATGAAGCGTCAGAAAATTAAAATATCGGATGTGTTGCTTGTGCTAACCGAAATAGGCGCAGTTTTGTAAAAACTCTATTACGCTGGTGAAGAATGCTCACTTATATTATACGGCGAATGCTTTATGCTATCCCGATCTTGATAGGCGTAAACCTTATCGTCTTTTTTCTTTTTTTCATCGTCAATTCTCCTGACCAGATGGCACGGAAGATTCTCGGTGAAAAGAACATTACGCAGCAAGACGTTGACAATTGGAAGAGGCAGAACGGTTATCACCTCCCCCTCTTCTTCAATACCGAGGCATCTGGGGGCGGACACTTTACTGAGACGATCTTCTTCCAGAAATCGGCGAAGTTGTTCCTCTTTGATTTCGGGAAATCTGATACGAACAACATTGATATAACCTCGCAAATCTCGCAGCGCATGTGGGCAAGCCTCGCTATTGCTTTGCCAACATTCCTTGTTGGACTGCTCGTAAATATCACTGTTTCAATGATTGTGGCGTACTACCGAGCGACCTATGTCGATTTCTGGAGCACAATCGTCGCAGTGATGGTTATGTCTATCTCTCAACTTTTTTATATTATCGGTGGGCAGTGGTTGTTTGGGAAGATGCTGCGTCTTTCTCCGATCTCTGGCTATGATTCCGGTGTAGATATGCTGAAGTTTGTGATCCTCCCTGTAGTTATCGGTATCATTAGCGGTATCGGGGGTGGCATCCGCTTCTATCGTACCATTTTTCTTGAAGAGGTGAACCGTGACTATGTACGGACAGCGCGGGCGAAAGGTGTGAGCGAAGCGGGTGTGCTCTTTAAACACGCACTGAAAAATGCGATGATCCCGATCCTAACGAATGTCGTATTGGCGATTCCGCTGCTGTTTATGGGAAGTTTGGTGATGGAGGCGTTTTTCGCGATTCCGGGGTTGGGAAGTTTTACAATTGAGGCGATTCAGGCGCAAGATTTCGCGATTGTGCGGAGTATGGTCTATCTCGCTTCTGTACTGTATATCGTTGGTCTGTTGCTAACCGACATCAGTTATACTTTGGTTGATCCGCGCATCCGATTTGGGTGAGAAAGTGAAAAAATGATTTCACAAAATAGAAGTTATCAAATTATGCAAGGCGTGATGAGCCTCTTATTGGGATGCATTAGTATTGCCTTATTGGTAACGCATTGGGATTCAGGGTATCCGAACGTAATTCTTTTCGCCTTTCTATCTGTAGGTGTCACCCTAATTTTTTCTGGGGATTATCTGCTCAACCCGTTCAAATTTCCGGTTAAGCCTATAAAACAGGAAATCGCAAGCGACATCGGCTTGATCGCTTACGGTGTCCTATATTTCAGTATTGCTATGTCAAACCTACTGCAGCCCCGTTGGTTCACTGTGGGGTTACCAGTCTTTTTACAACCGATTTGGGTGCGGCGCGGGTTAGCAGGTGTCGGGATCGTCCTGATCGCTGCGGGCATTTACGGTATTTATCATTTATACGCGGAGCAATTATCGGATAACTCGCCAGAGTAGGAAACATTAAGCAAGTTTCGTATACAAACCACGCTTTCGAGTATCTATCACTTTGCAATAATCACGGCATAACGGAGCGGTGTCTCGCCGATGTTGCGTATTCCATGCAAAACTTGGCAATCGACATGAACGGCTTCGTTGTCGCTGACGCGGTGCGTCTCTTCACCAAACAACACTTCACCTGTCCCAGAAAACACGTAAAAAATTTCTTGTCCGTCATGTGTATGCGGTGGGTGGGCGCGTTGCCCCGGCCCCACTTCGGAGATATGGAGATGGAGTTGATCCCTATCTGAGCCTGCTTCAAAAATAAAGCGGTCGATCCCTTTGATGTCGTTTCTAATCTCTTTTTCCATGAGAATTTCTCCTTATCGCTCTAAAAATTTAGGAATTAATGTAGCATGTGCTCCAAGAATTGTCAATCTGCAAATCAGATGGACATAATTTAGTTTTTGCCTTATAGTAAAATCGAAAAATAAGTTTACACTTTCAACCGTAGGTGGCAACTTGCGTTAGGAATAGTTATCTGATAGTTCAAATTCAAGGAAAGTTTTTATGAATACAAAGAATTTAGTCGCTGAATTTATCGGTACCTTCGCGCTAATTTTTATCGGTGCTGGCGCGCTGGCGATCACTGAAGCGAATTTAGTAGGGGTGGCACTCGCTCACGGCTTGGTGATTGTAACGTTTGCGTATGCGTATGGACACATTTCTGGCACGCATATCAACCCAGTTGTAACGCTTGGCTTACTGATAGCCGGCGAGATTGAATTCGTTGCAGCCATCGGGTACTGGATTGTGCAATTTCTTGGCGGAATTTTGGGGGCAGTCGTACTTAACACCGTGCTGCCGAATCCAGGCGATTTGGGTGTAACAATTTTGGCTGAAGGTGTTACGCCGGTTCAAGGGCTTGTCGTTGAAATTGTGCTTACCTTCTTCCTCGTCAATACCATTTTTAATACGGCTGTGAGTGGGAAAGCCGGTAATTTCGCTGGGCTCGCGATTGGACTCACACTGGTTTTGTGTATCCTTATGGGCGGTCCATTGACACGGGCTTCTCTCAACCCTGCACGAACGCTCGGACCTGCTACCGTCAGTGGGAATTATGCGGATCTCTGGCTCTATTTCGTGGGACCGTGTGTTGGTGCAATCCTTGCCGCACTTCTCTATATCGGTGTTTTGAAAGACAAAGAGGAGGCATAGTCCGCTTATCACGGACAAAAAGAGAAGGCTGGCACATTGACGCGCCAGCCTTTTTGTTTAGTTTTAAGGGTTGTGTCTTAAGATGTCGTTGTAATCGGAACTTCGGTCGGTTTCGCGGCTTCAGGTTTCGGAATTCCGAGGGTCAAAACACCGTCCTTAAATTCTGCTTTGATAGCATCGGTTTCAATGTGTCTCGGCAGTGTGAAACTCCGTTGGAAGCTGCCGTACCGTCTTTCGACACGGTGGTAGTTTTTGCCGTCTGTTTCCGTTGCCTGATGTTTTTCGCCTTTGATGGTAAGTAGGTTGTCGGTTACAGAGACGTTGACATCGTTTTCGGATACGCCGGGCAGTTCGGCGCGGATCTCAAATCCATTTTCCGTTTCAGAAATGTCAACCGTAGGCATCCAAGAGGTTTCTTCCGCATCCGTTTCACCTTCGTGAGAGGCGAAGAGGTCGCTAAAAACCTTGTCCATCTGACTGTGGAGATTGAACAAGTTGCGCATCGGTCTGCGTGTTGTTAAGTAAGTCATTTTTTCTCCTTTTATTTTCTTTGTGTAAATGTTAAGTGCAAGTTCCATGCCAAACAGGTTGCAAGTTTCATGCCAATCTTTTCAGAGGCAACCGACGATGTTGCCGTTCTGTTTGCATATGGAGCAAATTCCGTGCCAAAGCCGCTTTTCGTCTGCTGATTGACCGCAGTGAGTGTAGTTTCCTAAGGGTTGTAGCAGTGGGTTTGTGCCTACCACATGAACACCACATCTATGTATCAGGATTCATAGAGGAATAGAAAGACGGTATAGATTTGCCAAATTGACATCACCCTTGCCACTGTGGCACTTCGGGCATGTCAAAATGGCTATGAAGGGGAAAGTGCGCTTTCGACGCGCGTTTATGAAGAAGTTTTGTTTTCCTGAATTCGGGCGCGGATTCCGGCAACGAGTGTGTGCAACGCAACCGGATTTTCGTTTTGGAATGGGATCACCAAGTCTGCGTACTGTTTGCAAGGTTCGGTGTAGACAGGAAAATTAGGCAGAACATCGCGCCGGTACCAGTTGATCGCCCATTCCAGATCGCCGCCGCGCTGTGCGACATCACGGAGCATCCGTCGTAAGACACGCTCGTGTGCATCTACATCAAGGAACAGTTTGATGTCCATCAAGTCGCGTAAATCTTCGCTCCAATAGATAAGATGTCCTTCTACAATGACAACATCGCTGGGTTGAACACTGGTCTGTTCGTCACCGCGTTGAGCACCGCGAGTGCCCGGGATCGGCACATCAATAGCGTCTCTGGCACGCAGTTTCTTGATGTCTGTGATAAGGGCATCCCATAGAACAGCATCCGGATGATTAGCGGTAATCACGCGCTCGCGTTCTACCTCCGAGTATTCCGACCAGTCCCGGAAATAGGCATCTTGGTTTAGCACAATAGGCGAAAATTCCGAGAGTGCTTCCGCCAAAGCCTTCGCAAATGTCGTTTTCCCAGAGGCGGAACCGCCCATAATCCCAACGGTGATAGGTGTGAAAGACTTTTCTTTTTGCATAGTTTCTCCGTCTACATCATATTGTGGAAATTCAGTTTTGTATGTTAGCATACTTCGGTTTGCCTGTCAAACTATTACTGATAGCTGATGGCTATCACAAAAAGAAATTTGACTTGCATAAAAAAATGTGTTATTATATATTTTAAAGTCAGTATATAGGGGACTTTGACGCGCTTGTGAAATTTGTTTCCCGCTTACAAAGACTAAACGTTTTTTTGTGAATAACGTCTTAAGAGTATGGATTGTTTTTGAGACGTTGTGGGCATGTTTTTTCGTTGCCCGATTCGAGGAACTTGATAATGCGAACACTTGAACGCAATACCGTCACAGCACAGATAACCGGTGTAGGGGTCCTTCAGAACCTTTTTCTTTATGCTTGGGCCTTTTTTGTGCCGCTTGCAAGCAAAAACTTGCTATTGAGAAGCGCGCGGCTTGCAAGCAGCAGTTTGCTCTTAAAAGGCGTGTTTGTGTTTTATCTGTATCTGTACTTATATTTGTACGGTAACGATAGGTGGTGAAGGTTCGTAGGTAATGCTTCAATTGTATGATTAACGGATGCCAGTATCACCACCCAGCGTTGAAAATAAATTCGATGTTGGGTAAATTTTTTTAACCGAATTAGATTTGGGACAAACAGAGCTTTTCAGTGCAGCTTGCAAACTGAAAACTTGCTATGAAAAAGACGGTGTAGCTTGCAACACCGGGGTCCCCACCCGTTACTGGGAAGGGGCTAAACTTGCTATTAAGTAAGGTGGAGGTAGTTGAAAAGGATGGTAATCGTTACCAAGACCGATGCAACACAATCAGATATTGATGCTGTTGTAAAACGGATCGAAAGTGTTGGGTTGAAAGCACAAGTCTCAACCGGCGAACGGCACACGGTCATCGGTGTTATAGGAGATAAAACGTTGCTTGGTGATATTCCGATAGAGTCCATGTCCGGTGTTGAGCGAACGATGCCGATTACGGCACCGTTCAAGTTGGCGAGCCGCGAATTTCGGGAAGAACCGACAGTTATTGCAGTGAATGGCACAAAGATTGGTGGAAAACAGTTGCCTGTTATCGCCGGTCCCTGTGCAGTAGAGAGCACAGAACAAATTGTGACCATTGCCCGGTTGGTTCAAAAAGCAGGCGCGAGCTTCATCAGAGGCGGTGCGTTTAAGCCGAGAACGGGTCCCTATAGTTTCCAAGGCTACGGTGAAAGTGCGCTCAAGATGCTAAAAGCCGCGAAAGACGAAACTGGACTCGGTATCGTCACTGAAGTTATGACACCACACGAGGTGGAACTCGTCGGTGAATACACAGATATGTTCCAACTCGGGACCCGGAACATGACGAATTTTTACCTGTTACGTGAGGTCGGACGCGCCCAGAAACCGGTAATCCTCAAGCGCGGGATGTCCGCAACAATCGAAGAATGGCTGCTTGCTGCCGAATATATCCTCGCGGAAGGAAACCCGGATGTCATTCTATGTGAGCGGGGCATTCGTACATTTGAAACCCATACACGCAACACACTTGACCTGAACGCGGTACCCGTCGTTCACGAATTGAGCCACCTTCCGATCGTTGTTGATCCGAGCCACGGGACCGGTATCCGAAGCTTGGTGTGTGATATGACGAAAGCATCTGTGGCTGCCGGTGCTGATGGGCTGTTACTGGAAGTACATCACGATCCTGATCATTCAATGACGGGGGATGGTGCGCAGTCGCTGTTCCCAGATCAATTTGAGACACTCATGCGAGAGTTGAAACCTATTGCTATCGCTGTCGGTCGTGAAATATAGTAGTTATAAGTTGTAGGTTATAAGTTATAGGTTAAGAAGGCTCTTGGAACGCTTCTGTTCTCTCTGAAGGTTTAACAGAAAACCGCCTTAACTTGTTAACTAAAAGGTTTTTCGTAGAAAAACCGCACTTATAACTAATATTGGAGGAAAAAGCCTTGGACGATTTTGAAACCAACCAGCAGAAAGTCTATATTTTTGATACAACGCTCCGTGATGCCGAGCAGACGCCCGGTGCTGCTCTTGGTATCCAAGAAAAGCTCGAAATTGCCAAGCATCTCGCCAAATTAAATGTTGATGTCATTGAAGCTGGATTCCCAATTTCGTCACCGGGTGATTTCGACGCTGTCAAACGGATAGCAAACGAAGTTGAAGGCCCGGAAATTTGCGCGCTCTCGCGCGTTGTAGAGAAAGACATTACTGCCGCATGGAAAGCGATTGCGGACGCACCGCGCGCCCGTATCCATACCTTTGTCGGTACATCGCCGATTCACATGGGACGTATCACACGGACGACACCCGAAGATACACTCCGAATGGCAACCGATGCCGTCGCTTACGCGAAGAGCCTCTGTGAAGGGCACTCAGATGCGAATGTGGAATTTTCACCGATGGACGCGGGACGCACAGAGTTAGCGTTTCTTTATGAGGTCGTTGAAGCGACTATCGCCGCTGGTGCAACTGTCGTCAATATCCCAGAGACCGTCGGATGGACAGTACCAACGGAGTTCGGTAATCTGATTAAAGGTATCATGGAGAATGTTCCGAACGTTGGCGATGCCATTATTAGCGTCCACTGTCATAACGATCTCGGCTTGGCGGTGGCGAACAGCCTTATCGCGGTTGAGCAAGGCGCGCGTCAGGTGGAATGCACAATCAACGGACTCGGGGAGCGCGCTGGGAACACCTCACTCGAAGAGGTCGTCATGGCAATCCGCACTCGGCGTGACTATTTCAAAGAATATTACACCGAGATTAACGCGAAAGAGATCGTCCCGATTAGTCGGCGTGTCAGCCGAACGATGGGGATCTCCGTGCAACCGAACAAAGCGATTGTCGGTGCGAATGCCTTCGCGCATAGTTCGGGTATCCATCAGGACGGGATCATTAAATCGCGAGTGACGTTTGAAATCATTGATCCTAAAGAGATTGGGTGGAAAGAGAGTCAACTCATTCTCAGTCCGCGTTCCGGACGCAACGCACTCAGACACCGACTCAGCGAACTCGGCTATGAAGTGGACGCTGAACAGTTAGACAAGGTTTACGAAAGGTTCCTGAGGGTCGCTGACAAGAAAAAAGCCGTGCAGGATGCCGACCTTGAAGCGATTATGAGCGATGAAATTCGCGCCATCCCTGCTGTCTTTGAACTCGACTATATCCAAGTCGTCAGTGGAACGAAAATTTCACCGACAACGACAGTCGGTATTAAAACGGAAGACGGGATCGTTGAAAAAGCGTCTACTGGAGACGGACCCGTTGACGCCGCGTTTAAGGCGATTGGTCAGGTTGTTGACATCCAACTGAATCTCATCGACTACCAGATCCGTTCCGTAACCGAAGGCGAAGATGCGATCGGTGAAGTCTCGTTGAAGGTACAGGACAATGGACACATCATCACCGGACACGGTGCCAGCACAGACATCATTGAGGCAAGCGCACGCGCTTATATTCATGCTGTTAACAAGTTAATTCAAATCCGTTCTGAAGGCTAAGGAAGTCAGGACTTACACAAATCCCTTTGCTGGTGAGGTTTCCTAACCTCGCCAGTGTCGCGTTATGGAGAGATTGTTTGAAAACGAGATAAATTTTTTCAACGACAATCTCTCTTGACACGAGTTGTGTAAGGGAAATTCAATGTTGAGAACATCGTTCGTATACATATTCGTCATCGCGTCTTTCATTTTATGGAAAACTACCAATCCTCAACCAGTTGCACCAATAACCGGACACCGTAGCCCGATGCGCCTTCAGGGATATACGTAGAACCTTTCATCCCCCACGCAGTGCCAGCGATGTCGAGGTGTACCCATGGATAGCCTTCCGCGAATTTCTTGAGAAACGCGCCCCCGGCAATCGTGCCAGCCGTACCATCGCCGATGTTCTGGACATCCGCCACTTTGCTTTTAACGCTTTCATCGTAATCGTCCCAGAGCGGCAATTCCCAGACGCGCTCATGCGTTTTTTCAGCTGCGGATTTCACTTTCGCCATGAGTTCTGGGTCTGTCCCCAGTGCCCCCGCTGCGATATGTCCTAAAGTACCAATCACGGCACCGGTGAGCGTGGCTAAGTCGATAACACCTTTCGGGTTATACTGCGCTGTCCACCCGAGCGCATCCGCTAACACCAGTCGTCCCTCAGCATCGGTGTTAAGAATCTCTATCGTTTTACCGCCATAAGAGGTGACGACGTCACCCGGCTTAACCGCAGTGCCGCTCGGCATATTTTCGGTCGCGGCAACCAAGCCGATGACACGCACGTTCGGTTTGAGTTGACCGATGACTTGCATCGCGCCTATGACCGCTGCGGCACCGGACATATCATGCTTCATCTCATGCATACCGCTGCCACCTTTGATTGATATCCCGCCTGTGTCAAAGGTAATCCCTTTGCCAACAAGCACGACAGTATCTTGTCCTTCACCGTCAGGCGTGTATTCGAGAATAATAAACCGCGGCTCTTCAGCACTCCCTTGCGCGACGGCGAGGAGTGTACGGAACCCTTTTTCTTCTAAAGTGGCTTTGTCAAAAATTTCGCAACCGAGTCCTGTTGCTTCTGCTACCGCTTCAGCCTTTTCTGCAAGGTGCGTCGGTGTGAGATAGTTGGCGGGTTGATTGCTCAGGTCGCGGGCGAGCAGTGTGCCGTTGGCGATCACTTCTCCGCGTTGGACTGCCGTTTCTACTGTCGCCTGACTCTGGACGCTTTCAGTTAAGAACGTGACGGATTCGAGTTTCTTCTTTTCGTCTTCATCGCCACTGTCCGTTTTATGTTCATCGAACTGATAGAGTGCAAGGAGGCTGGCTTCCGCTGCGCCTTGTATCATTTCAGGCGTGGCTTCAATAGGAATCGGGACAGCAGCGTTTGTTAGACCCATATCTCGGATCGTCCGCACCGCGTGACCGGTTGTCTGACGGACTTTTTCAACAGTGAGGTCGTGATATTCACCCAAGCCTACGAGAAGCACGCGAGGTGCGGTTATCGCGCCGTTTGTGTAGAGCCAACTGGTGGTTTTCAACTTGCCTGTGAAATCACCGAGGTTCATGAGTTCGCGAATGCGTCCACCGAGTGCCTGATCTATCGTTTGGAACGGGGCACTATAGAAATCCGGATTCTCCAGCACACCGATGGCAATCACATCGCTCTGTTCTTGGGCAAATCCACCCGTTTTGACAGTGATGTTCATATATTCTCCTTTTTATTTCAATGTTTTTTGCAAATCATGCAATATTAAGTTTTCCGCATACCTGTTAAAACAATTAACGGCTCTGTGCTTGTGACAGTAATCGAATGGTAGGTATTTGCAGGAACATCAATCCGATCGCCACTTTCTATAGACCCGTGTTCATCAGCGACCTTCACATCTGCCGTGCCAGATAACACACAAACAACTTCATCTTGGGTGTGGATATAATCGAGATAGGCACCGCCAGGACGACCCGACCATTCATAGGCATTGAAGCCTTCGGTTTCTAATTGTTGCTTTAAAGCATCGGTATCCGCGTGTTGTTCAGACCAACGTGATTTCCAATTCATTTTCCAACTCCAAGTACATCTGTTGCGTTTTGTGTATCGTCATTTTCTGATAGCGTAACCTGACTTTCCATATAACGTTTCAACCGATCCCGAAAATCAGAAAGGCGTGCCAAGCTGAAATGGTCATCGTCGCCGTTCTTGAGTTTCGAGATGTCTGCCGGGTCAACCGCCAGAAGTTTCGCCGCCTTCACGCGTCTCAGCCGAGACTTCTTGAGAAGTGTGAATACCTCAAAAGTCAACTTTGTCCGAAACGACAAGGCTTCGGCTTCTTCATCAGAAAAACCTATATCCTTAAACACGTTCCCACTGCTTTTCTCAAATTTTACATCATCACACATATATTGCCTCCATTTCTCTTGCTCGCCTTAGGCGTTGCTTGATAAGGTCTATTTCTCTTTTGGGGGTTCTTATCCCTCGTGTTGATTTCTTCTCAAAACAATGCAATACATACACCCGCTCTCGGATGCTCACTGTGTAAACAGCCCGGTAAGCATTGGTGGAGTGTCGAACAACAATTTGTAGGACTCCTGTCCCGAGACCTCACATCGGTTTGGCAGCTGGATGTTTATCTCCGAGCTGCGCGTATTCTAACGCCCTACCGATTGCCTGTCTGACCTCTTTGGGAAATTGCCGTAACCGTTCACGGGAATCCCCAACCCATACAACATCCTTCATACACACCTTTTTCAAGGGGACTTGTTCGTAAAAAAACTCTAAAGGGGTTCCAACCGCACCGGGCATACTTTCAATTCAGCAGTGTGCGTAATTGGGTCATAGCCAGAACCCGTCAATAGGTTAACGGGAACATCTGCGAAGCTGAAACTGGCGAAGACGGTGCCACGCGGCGAACGGTTCGTCGCTTTGACTTTGATGTTGATACTGCCGCGCGCACTACTCATTTTACACCACTCCCCGTCCGCTAATTCCCATCTCTCAAGGTCTGCTGGATTGACTTCCAATGATTCTTCAGGTAAGAGATAATCAATCCCCTGTGCCCTACCCGTCTGTGTTCGCGTGTGATAGGATTGTAAACGTCTCCCTGTGGTGAGCCATACCGGGAAATCTTCACTAATTGTCTCAGCGGGGTCTCGGTAATGCACATTTGAGAAAATACCCCGACCGTTGACAAACGATTCCTCATGTAGCCGTGGCGTACCCGGATGTTCCTTGTGCGGCACGGGCCATTGGTACTCACTTTTGTCAATGCGTTCCCAATCTAATCCTGCGTAAATCGGTGAAACCCGACAGAGTTCATTGAAAATCGGCTTCGGTGCGTTAAAATCAAAGCCTTTAAATCCGAGACGTTGTGCAATCTGACAAATAATCCACCAATCCGGTTTTGCCTCACCTGGTGGCGGTACTGCGGCGCGCATCCGTTGGACGCGACGTTCCGTATTTGTGCAGACCCCATCTGTTTCGCCCCAAGCAGTCGCTGGTAGTACAATATCGGCGAGTTCTGCAGTCTCAGTGAGAAAGATGTCGATAACGACGAGGTGCGCCAATGAACGGAGCGCGTGTTCACAATGCTCTCGATCCGGGTCGGAAAGCAGTGTGTTTTCGCCATCAATGAGCATCGCATGGATACTGTCACCACAAAGTTCTAAAGCGGTCACTTTAGTGATCCCCTTCTCTAAATCAGCCGCTCTGCCATATTCCGCTTTGAACTTCGCCTGATATTCTGGATCCGTAACGGCTTGGAAGCCGGGATAGTTATTTGGCAGTGCGCCGCTGTCGCCTGCACCTTGAATGTTGTTTTGCCCGCGCATCGGGTTGATACCCGTTCCCTCGCGCCCGACATTCCCGGTCATCAAGGCGAGATTGCAGAGGCTCTGGACATTCTCAACGCCACAGATATGTTCCGTGATGCCAAGCGTGTAGTAGATGGCACCCTTATTCGCGCCCCCGTACCACATCGCTGCTGTCTCAATATCCTTCGCAGGGACACCGGTAATTGTTTCTGCCCATTCCGGTGTCCATTGGCTGATATGTTCAAAGAATTCGTCGAACCCAGTCGTGCGATTTTCGATAAAATCTTCGTTAATTAAACCTTCGCGGGCGATCACGTGTGCCATGCCGAGGAGCAGTGCTGTGTCCGAACCGACGCGGAGCGGTAGATAGAGATGCGACAAGTCTGCTAATCCGATGCGTCTCGGATCCGCGACGATGAGTTTCGCGCCACGGGCGATTGCCTTCTTAAGCCCCGTCGCCGCGACAGGGTGACATTCCGTCATATTTGTGCCGATACAGAAAATCACCTCCGGTTTCTGCATATCGACGAGCGGGTTAGACATCGCGCCACGTCCGATTGTCGCTGCCAGACCGGCAACGGTCGGCGCGTGTCAGGCACGGCTGCAATTGTCGATGTAGTTGCTCCCGAACCCGACACGGATAAACTTCTGCATCAGATACGCAGCTTCACTCGGGGCGCGCCCAGAAGCGATGCCGTAGATGCTGTGTCTACCGTGTTCAGCATTGGCTTGTCGGAAACCTTCAGCGGCTTTGTCAAGCGCGTCTTCCCATGTGGCTTCATGGAGCTCGCCATCTTCCCCACGGATGAGTGGGGTCTTTAACCGATCCGAGTGCTGCACGAAGTCGTAAGCAAACTGACCTTTAACACAGAGCGCACCTTGGTTTGCGGGTCCGTCCATCGCGGGGTGGATGCCAACAATCTTCTCATTTTTTGTCAGTATATCAACGGAACACCCAACCCCGCAATACGGGCAGATGGTTCGAGTTTTGTCAGGAATAGCATCCGCGACTTCATCCGCTGCCCGGAGTGCTTTCTTGTCGGCGAGTGCACCGGTCGGGCAGGTCTGGATACACTGTCCACAAAACGTGCAGGCGGAATCCTTTAAGAGACCATCAAACTCCGTCGTAATCTGTGTATGGAAACCGCGGTTCATGACGTTAATAGCGTGGTCACCCTCTTGTTCAGCACAGACGCGGACGCACCGATAACAGGAAATACAGAGTTCATAATCTCTGAGGATAAACGGATTTTCATCGGTTTTATTCGTGCCGGATGTCGCTCCTGTCATACGGGTGCTGTTTATTGCGTACTTATCGCGGAGGTCCGCGAGTTCACCAGCGGCATAACCGCGCAGCGGAGACACATCAACTTCACGGTTCTCACTAACAACCATCTCCAGCAGCGTCTTCCGGTACGCCTCTATTGTATCGGTCGCTGTCCGGACAACCATCCCCAGCGTGGCTTTGGTCGTACAAGATGCCACAGGATTTCGCGCACCCTCCAACTCGACGATGCAGAGCCGACAGCCACCGAAAGGCTCAAGCCTCGGGTCGTAGCAAAGCGTCGGAATCTCTTTTTCATGGCGTTGTGCAACCTCAAGGATCGTTTCGCCCTCAGAGAAGTTAACTTCAACACCATCAATTTCTATTTTATGTCTCATCGCTGTAAACCTCAAAGTGCCGCGCCCCGGGACCACCGGACCGAATAGGTTATATAAATCCTCTTCTATATCCGCTGGCGCGCTCAGAAAACACGCCAGCGACGCACGGTTCGGGAGATAGGTTAATCTGTGTCGTCTTCCTTTTCAGTGAAATCAATTTGTGGCACTTTCAACTCACCCGCAAGGATCTCGGCTTTTGCATCTTCAACGGCTTTTTGGACATTTTCTGGAACCTTATCCTTCAACGCGGGACTATAGGTAAGGGTGATTGCTTCGTCCGTTAGCATGTTGAAGGTATAGATCTGTGGTTTAAACTTGCCTTCTTTAATGATCTTAGCGATTTGCACAAATGCGTTGGGTGTAATCACTGCGTTTGCAATCACAGTTGGGGATATATCGCTCTTGTCCCGATTCGCACCAAACGTGTATACCATTCTCCCCTCTTTTTCGGCAGCTTCAGATTTATTAAAAATCTCAGCTGCCTCATAGGCACCGAGTCCCGCCGCGTCAGCATTGGGAAAAATAAAGTCAACGCCTTCGCTAATCTGTGCGAGTGCAAGTTCCTTGCCTTTGCCGATATCTTCCCAATTCCCGACGTATACATAGGACACCTCTGCTTCAGGGTTCACACTTTTCGCGCCGCCTTCAAATGCCATAAACGTACTATTGACGGATGGGATATTCTGCCCGCCCATGACCCCCAGTTTATTTGTATGGGTCATCGTACCTGCGATTATCCCTAACAGATAGGCTGCTTGTTCAACGCGAAAGTTGACCGGCGAGATATTGTCGGTGATCGTGCCACCGGAAGATGTTATAAAAATCGTCTCAGGAAAATCGGCTGCCACCGCTTTCGCTGGGTCTTGGAACTCATAACCGTGCCCAAATACTAAATCATAGCCGTCAAGTGCGTAGGAACGGAATTGTTCTTCTTGATCCGATGGGGTTCGGGTCTCGGCGTGGCTGATTTCCGCACCGAGCTGTTTTTCGATGGCTTTAAGGCCTTCGTAAGCCAATGCGTTCCAACCCGCATCGCTGATTGAACCCGGTAGGAGCATTGCAACCTTGAATTTCTCATGTCCTTTTGCGTTGAGATCTATGTTCCCAACAAGTATGAATCCGATTGCGAAAAGACATAAGATAGTCCAACAAAAGTTTTTCATGTGTGTATTTTTCCTCCATCACATTGTAAAATATGAGGATATTGTAGCATGTTTGCCTTGTAAATGTAAAGCGGGAATTTCGTCTTATATTTATATTGACTGCTAAGCGATGATGTGATATACTTAAGCGGGAGTCAATACCCTATCACGTCGCGCAATCGAACCACAATTTAACAGCGGAGAAAAGGGTACATGAAACGTTTTGGAACCGAAGGGCGCTTGTATCCTGAAGATCACTACATCGTCCCCCGTACAAAAGAGACTGCCGATTTCATAGACCGCATCAAGCAGGGCAAATATATCGTCCTTTTTGCGCCGCGCCAGACCGGCAAAACCACCTTTTTCCGATTGGCACTTGATGCACTTACAACTGAAGATTTAACATATCTCCCAATTCAACTGAACTTTGAGGAATACGAAGATGCCACCGCTGCCGATTTTTATGCATGGTTCTATGCGGACATTCGCAAAGAAATTGAGAACGTTTTCCAAAAACGTGAAGAGGTTCCCTCTGAAACGCTCACGCGATTCTTGGATAATGCAAAGATAATTGATCATGTTTCAACAAAAATGTTCTTTGAAAAATTGGCGGATTTTCTAAAAAATCAGAAGGTTGTGCTTCTCATTGACGAGTTTGATGCTATGCCACGGAAGGCTGTGAAGGGTTTTCTGCGTTCACTACGCCGTATTTATCTCTCTGGTAGGGAGCGATGCCCGTACAGCGTCGGCATTGTCGGAGTCCAGAACATCATTCAACTCAACTACGACAGGTCCATCTCGCCGTTCAATATTCAGGATGAGTTCCATCTACCCAACTTTACACTTGAACAGGTCAAAGAACTGCTTGGACAATATACTGAGGAGGTCGGTCAAGGGTTCGCGCCTGAAGTTATGGCATCTATTCATAAGCAGACTGCTGGTCAACCTGTGCTTGTTAATCGGTTGGCACAGATTCTTACTGAAGAGATGGATATTCCGAAAACTGAGACGATTGCGATGGAACATTTTACGGTAGCACATACACGACTCCTCCGTGGACGGAATACCAACATTGAACATCTGACGACCAATATCCGCAGGAATCCACGCTTTGAAAGCGTTCTGATGCGGATTATGGCGCGTGAGGAAGGCGTAGACTTCAATCTCGACGATGATATTATCAGTGAACTCGCTACCTATGGTGTTATTAAAGAGGGCACTGATGGTATGTGTGAGATTCTCAATCCGATTTATCTCTACCGGATTATGAGGGCGTTCAAGCCACTCGTAAACGGGTTAGAGCAAGAATACTTTCCAGAAGATACCGGCGAAGCGCTTCATGAGTATCTCACATCTACCGGGCAGATTGAAATGGAGGCGTTACTTGATAACTTTCGAGATTTCATAGCACGGGCAGGTTTCAGAATTTTGCAGGTGCCGGATACGCCACAAGAATCGGTAGGACGACACCTCCTACTCGCCTATCTTGACGAGTTTGTTAGACGTATCGGTGGTGTCATGCACATAGAAGTGCAAACGGGTCGTGGCAGAATGGACATCCTCATCACGCACAATACCCGCAAATACATTGTCGAAACAAAGATTTGGCGAGGCGAGAGCCGCTATCAAGCAGGCAAGCAGCAGCTCGCCGCGTATCTCACATCCGAGGGTGCAACGGAAGGCTACTACGTTGTCTTCGATCATCGCCAAAAACCGGAACCTCGCGTGGAGACTGAGATGCTCGAAGGGTTGGCAATCCGGAGCTACGTCATACCTATGGTGCAAGAATGCCCTTCAGCTGTTCACCCTACTTCTGAAACTCGCGAATCAGATCAATGATTCGTTTCCTAGTGTTCTGTCAACGTTATCTTGATAGGTTATATTCCTTGTAGGGGCGAGGTCCCCTCGCTCGATACCGAAACATATCCCCTTCATTTTAGATGTGACAGACTACTAGCCACTACAGCATTTCTGTTGACACACCCAGGCAAATAGCGTATACTTTTAGCGTTGTTTGATAGAAAAACAGCGCAGTAATTCAATTGGTAACAGAGGAGTACCTGCATGGCGCATTCAACACAGTTATCTGCTCAACATCGGTTTGTCTACAAGGTGCCGGGACGCTTCGCCGGATGGCCCGCTAACGGCGGTATCTGGCACTGGGGTGATGAAATCCGCCTACGCGATGATGGCAGAAACTGGGATTTGGGGTACACGCGTACAATCCAACGTTCGGATGGAAAACTGGGGACACTCTACTATTACACCACCGCTGCAAATCCTGAACAGCATATTGCCGCTACAATCTGGACGGTAGATGCCAAGTAAGTAGAGTGCCGGTCCTAAGCAATATTAAGAAATAAATTT
>VXZK01000262.1 GCA_009845545.1 Candidatus Poribacteria bacterium | reverse complement strand
ACACCAAACTCAAACATCCGCTCGTACAACGACATGAAAAGCGTGTTGATAATCCCAAAGACAACAAGAAAAAATAAGATAACCGCCATAATGTATTTGCTGACTTTTGTCATTTCTAATATTGCCGTCAATTGCGACATCAGTTCTGTCCAACTTAAAGCTTCGTTGCCGTGTTCGGAATACGTCTCCCAAAACGGCAGTGTCGGATCTTGTGAGTAGGCAATGGAAGTAAATTTAATGGCGATTTCGTGTGCCGCGTTCCCGATAGCGAGCATCTCTCGCACTTTTTCGATCTGAACAAAAGCCATGCCGGCGTTCATCTCTTCACCCGCAAAATAATAGATACCGGAAATCCTGAACATCTCTTGTGAGAGGTCTCCGGTTTCGGCTTGCGCGACTGTCACGACCACTCGGTCCCCAAGCCCAATTTCCAAGATTTCTGCAAGCTTCGCACCGATAACGATATCGCGGCGGCTACCGCCTTCAAAATAGACACCTTCCGTTATCGCATCATCAATTTGGGACAGAAATTTTTCTGTCGGCGGATGAACCCCGACAAGCGCAATTGCACTGACATTCGCTGGAGACGTAATCATACCTGGCGCAAGCACTCTTTGGGTGAAATGTTCGACAATCCCTTCCTGAGCGAGCCCCTCCGTTACTTCGTCAAGTGCCTGAATCGTCAATGAGACCTCTTGTACGTCTCGAAAACCTGCCCGATGAATCTGCGCGTCGCCGAGGAAGGAGCCAGTGGCCGTCCGCACCATATTCTCTGCCATCCCGATCATTAGCGCATCAACAAAAATCAGCGCAGCCAGACCGATGCCGATCGCTGTTGCAGCGATAATCGTACGCCGTTTATTCCGAAAGATATTTCGCCAAGCAAGCTTTACTAAAATCAACCACATAGTCTTTAGTTATCAATGTGTCCGCATCGCCTTCGCAGGCATAATACGGGCAGCTTTTATCGCAGGAAATAGGCTGACGATCGTCGCTGATAGCATAACCGTGATAGCCGGGATAACCAGACATCGAACGTTGACTTCAGCATACAATGTCTTGAGTTTCATGCCGCCGTAGGTAATTTCTTCAGGGTAAGTGATACCGTATATAGAGAACAGATAGTTAATCAAGACCCCAAGGAGCGCGCCAACACAGATACTGCCCAGTGCTATGATAACGACTTCGCAAACAACGAGCCAGAAGATTTGCACCGGTTTTGTCCCGACTGCCTTCAGCACACCGTATTCACGCGTCCGCTCCAGCACCGACATCAGCACCGTATTGAAGACACCAATAGCAACAATAAGCATAATCACCAAACGACTTATCGCATCGCCTTGTTGATCGGTGCGCATCGCGCGATAAAAGGATTTGGCGACCACCTGCCACGGTGCTACATCAAGCGTTGAATCATTGAGTTGTGTTTCGATTGCGCCCGTAATTTTATCGACCCGGTTGATGTTTGAGACAATCACAACAATTTCGTGGACACGTCCGTCAAGCACAAGCAATTCTTGGGCATCTTCAATGTGCAGATAACACGCCACGCGGTCCGTTATGTCGTCACCGCTTTCTGCAATACCGACGATTTTATACAGGTCATTCGCAATTGAACCGTCGGCACCCTGCGAAACAATTACAATTTCACTGTCAACCGTTGCAGACACAATTTTTGCTAATCCTTTCCCAATAACCGCCTCATGCGATGGTGTTTCGCTGAGTGTGCTGCCTTCAACGACTTTTTGGTCAAAACGCGTTGCTGCGGTTTCACGTGACACATCAACCCCAATGATTTGTACAGCCGTACTCTTTTCACCGACCGAACCGAGTCCTGCGCCGTAGACACGTGGGGTCCACGCTTCAACGCCTACAATACGCTGAATCGTCTCACCCACAGCAGAGGTATTGTCCATTGTTTTGTAGAGCGACGGTTTATCAAGATACCCGTCGCGATGCACCTGAATATGTCCAATACGGTTTCGGGTGAACATCGCGATAATGTTCCCGTAGGCACCATCGGACAAACCAATAGTGAGCGATAAGAGCGCGAAACCGACAATCATCGCCAGTGCTGTTAGAATGGTCCGCCGCTTTTGACGGAAGATATTACGAAACGCAATCTTAGGTATCATAGTAGTCGGAAAACCCACTCCGTGTGCGGTAACCTATCTTCGCTTCTGGAGGTTTCGGCGTGTGAAGATTTTATCGTCGATGTCCGAATCGAAGGTCGCATTCAACCATCGGACAACCGTTTTGTGTCCCTCTTTGTTCTGTGGTATCATCTCCATCACGGATGGCGCGATTTTGTCGCCATAGGTTTTGATCTCTTTGAAATTCATAACCCGCATCAGGTTCCCTTTCTCGTCATAGAACCGCTGCCACACCGGGATATAATCGTCGGACTGCACCGCTGCAACAATCTTGCCCCAAACGATTGGAGAATCCTCTTTCGGTATGAGTTGAATATAGAGATGATCCGGCGATGCGTCTTGGGGTGTAACGTACTGATAGGTATAATCTTCGAGCATCGACGACTCCCTGACCAAGTCGTCATTCGTGAAGTCGGAACCCATCCACGACCCCATCATCATTGACGGCGGAATCTTCATCGTTTTGTTCGTCTTCGGCAGATAGTTCCACATCTCGTTTCCGATGCGGAGCGTAGCGACCCCTTGTTCCTTCTTCGGTGCCGTAATCCGGATAAAGGTCTTGCGCATCCCTTGTGTCCAGACCGTCATCGCCAAGGTGCGTTCCCAGTGCGGTGTGACAATGTGCATCTCCATATCGGCATGGCTGCTCTTGCTACGGTAGAGTTGATCAATCTTTTTGACGATGGTTTCAACATCAGGAACATGTTCATCGGCTTGTACGAATAGGCAAAACGGAACAGCCAATACAAGCAAACACCACACCTTCAAACCCAGCGATCCGTTCTGTATTTTATCTCTGAATTTCGCCATCTTCTTGGTCATCCTTTCCGCTTTTATCTATTTTTTTCTTATACTCTATATTGTAAAACAAAATGTCTCTAAGGTGCAACTTTTTCGGATTGTGATGGTTCTATTACTTATCTTTCTCTTCATTTTCAAAACTCCATGCTTTAGCTTGGAGATGTAGAAAATGGCATTTTTCAGTTGACTTAATTTTGTGATTGTGATACAATGTATATATCTGCTGGTAGAGAATTGCGACTTGGGCACCTTGCCCTTGTTCTCTACCAACCTACGCAATAGGCAGAGCAGATGCAGAAAACCGAGGACTGCAAAAATAACGTCTGTGAAAGAACGGATCGCTATATGACATTACGATCATATATCCCGAAGTAGCATTAAAATACGTTTAGTTTGAAGCAGGACATACCTGTCAAAAGTATCGGTCGGTTCCAATAGGTTCAAGGAATTAACCGTAGCGAGCCACATGCCCCGCTCCGCATGTTCGCACATGTGTTGCCCAAGGTCAAACTTGGGAATCACCCTACAAGGGTGAAAGAGGTACTTACTGAGTAGAACAACATATGGTTGTTACCCAGCCCAGCCAAAAGAACCATACAGGGGGAATCTCCCTGCTTTAGCTGGGAGAGGGGGTCAAAAATAGACTGTAGTGCAAGATAGTAGACACGATCCGCCGCGATATCCACTATCTGTTATCGGTTTCAATCTCGTAATCGAGGTTCTTTTGATTTCAAGCTATGCACCTTTGCCCCCTTAAGCCCACGCCACGTCTGTTTCAATCTCGTAATCGAGGTTCTTTTGATTTCAAGTGC
>VXZK01000219.1 GCA_009845545.1 Candidatus Poribacteria bacterium | reverse complement strand
AACCTAACAATATCAACCACATACTGATCTCCAAAAAAAATGGGGGTAAGTGACACGAACCTGCTCATTTGACCTTTCGTCCTGAATATGCTACAATAATCAATGGAATTCTTGAGAAGGCTGCAAATCACTGTACCCTGTCACTACATGATAGTGTTATGGAGATGATAAGATGAACATTACCCAATTCACAATGGAAGAGGTCCGCTGTTTCGGTGAACGCCAGACCTTGGAAATTCGTCCCCTGACCTTTTTGGTCGGTGAGAATAGTACTGGAAAAACTACAGCTCTGGCTTGTTTCCATGTGTTAGCAAATTATGTGGGCGGTGAACGGGTAGATTTTAACACAGATCCGTATTCCATGGGAATCTTTAAGGATATTGTCAGAAACAGCAGACCGAAAGCCAAGGCTTTTAAATTGGGACTTACGACTGACGCTCTTAAATGGACAATTGAATTTTCTGAAAAAACGGAGGGAATTGAACCTGCAATAAGTGCGATCAATCTGAAATTCTCTGATGGCGAAATTGTTTTTAAAATTCGAGACAATATCACAGAAAGTCCAACGCGTTTAGCCTCCTT
Organism: Candidatus Poribacteria bacterium; assembly: GCA_009845545.1. Classification (GTDB taxonomy): domain Bacteria; phylum Poribacteria; class WGA-4E; order WGA-4E; family WGA-3G; genus WGA-3G. The sequence goes on along the minus strand of VXZK01000219.1, from coordinate 21,572 downwards.
TGATAAAAAGCGGAACTACTACGAAATAGATTGTATTCCTGACTTTTTGGCCTTTTCTCCAATCTATTCCGTTTTCCGTTTCTCACAAGTTGAATCCAATCACTTTTTGGAAGGAAACACTGAAGAAAAAAAAGCCTTAGCAAATTACGTGGAAACGCTTCAAAATTTAGAAAAAAGACGATCCAATCCTTGGCATATAGGTCACTACTTATCTGTATTTAGTACATCGCCAATTCGTTCTCGTCCTAAACGCACGTACGATCCAACGAGGGAGTTTGATGATCCAGAAGGCGGCGATGTTCCTATGCTGCTGATGCGAATAAACATGACCCAGCAAAAGCAGTGGGAAGCATTGAAAGGACAATTAGTCGAATTTGGCAAAAGCTCTGGTTTATTTCAGAACATAGAGGTAAAGAACCTCGGACGTTCCTTAGGGGCTCCATTCCAACTGAAATTCAAGGTACGAGGACCTAATGCCAATATCGTTGATGTTGGCTATGGTGTGAGTCAAATTCTGCCGATTTTAGTGCATATCTTGGGATCCAATCCTCACGAAATGAATTTCTCCCTATTACAACAGCCTGAAGTCCACTTACACCCAAAAGCACAAGCGGAGCTTTCCTCTTTATTAGCGCGATTGGCAAATGAGGGGAACCGCGCGTTCATCGTTGAAACCCACAGCGACTATATGCTTGATCGCGCACGCATTGAGATTATAAGAGGCAACATCCGTCCCGAAGATGTGTCATTGATCTATTTTGAACCGAAAGGACGTATTGTCAAGGTGCATAACATTAGTTTTGATAAGATGGCCAATATGGTCGGGGATCCACCACATTATGGCGAATTTTTTCTGAAAGAGTCCAAACGACTCCTGGGGTTTAAGGATTAAGCGATGTGTATTATTGTTGATACGAACACTTTTCATAAATTCAAAGATCCAAACAATGAAGATATGGAGCCTGTATGGACCTGGTTAGAGAAAAGAGGAGGCAAAATCGCTTATTCTGATACAGAGAAATTAGAAGAAGAATGGAATAGAGGCGGGATGCAGAACCTGAGAAACCGACTAAGACGAACCGGTAAACTCAAAATAGTGTCTCCGCAAGATGTGGAAGAAAAGGCGGATGAGTTGAAAAAAAAATAAAATCCGACGATGAACATATCATTGCCTTGGCTCTGGTAGCGAGGGTAAAGATATTGATCTCCTACTCTGATTACGAGAGTGGCCAAACAGGCGACAGAGATTTGTTTGACGATTTTAGGGATAAGCGTTTAGTTGGAGGTAGCGTATATACACGGGAAGCACATGCGCAACGTATGCTAAAAAAAGATACCTGTCCTTAAAATGACGTAGTGCAAGGCATACTAACCTCGCACTACTGCATAATTTACCTTTACGAAGGCATCCACGTGCGCGGTGCAATCCCTTCCACATGCGTTTTCACATCCACGACTGCAGGCTGACCCGAAGCAAACGCCTGATCCAACGCACTCGCAAGTTCGCTCGGTTTGTTCACCGTAATCCCAAAACACCCCATCGACGCCGCCATCTTCGCGAAATCCGCATCCGGGAACAACCAGAGTTCATCGGAACCCGATGTCCGACCCCCATAAACCGCCTCAACGCCACCTTGCTCCTGATTCAACGAGTGGTTATTGTTCACAACGATAACAGCGTTAATCCCACATTTCATCGCTGTATCCAGTTCCGTTATATGATACCAGATACCGCCATCACCTGTGAAGCATAGCACCGGTCTATCCGGTTGCGCGCACTTCGCACCCATCGCCGCCGGGACTCCCCATCCCAGCGAACCCGAACACCGTATGAAACTCTGATCCGGATGTTTAAAGTCAATCATTGTCCCAGTCCAGATACCTGAATGCCCCGTATCAGACACGAGAATTGCATCTGATGGGAGGTAGTCAGTCAGTTCACGACAGAGGCGTTCCGGTAGCATCGGGAGTCGCTCCGAATTCACCTTCTCGCTGACGCTCTCTTTCCAATTCTGCACTAATGCTTGCACGTGGTTAAGCCATTTGGTGCGTTCGGATGTAGTCTCTGCCGCTTCAATCATCCGGCGCAGTGTATTCCGCACATCTCCCTGCATCCCTAACGCAATGGGATAATTCCGTCCGAGTTCATCAGGATTAATATCGAGTTGTATAATCGGGGTACCTTGTGGGGGGATTTTATAGCCGTTAGTCACCTGTCCGCCGGTATGGCTACCGATAAAGAAGGCGAGATCTGCCGCACACACCGCTTGATTCGCACACGCCCGCGAGTATGAGCCGGGAGTCCCGACTGCTAATGGATGGTCACTCGGGAACATCGCTTTTGCATTCAAGGAGGTTGCCACCGGAATTGAGAGTTTTTCTGCCAGTGCCACGAGTTCTGCACGTGCGTCCGAAGCCGTTACACCGCCGCCCGCCACAATGATAGGGCGTTTCGCTTCGCTCAGGAGTTTGATCGCCTCTGTCACTTTTTCCGCTTCTGCCTCCGGTCGAAACGGCGGTAATTGCGTAAACGCTTCTTCGATGATGACCTCAAGTTCACCTTCACGATCAATAACCGACGACCCTGCGATACCTTCAAAGTCGAGGTGAACAGGGCCCGGTGTTCCCGTTGTCGCGGAACGGAAGGCTTGACGCAGATAGAAGGGAAGCTGCTCTGGTGTCGCAACGTAAGCACTATATTTCGTAACAGCGGAAAACGGGTTAACGTGATCTACCTCTTGATAGGCATGCCGTTGTTGATTGATTTGATTTTCCTTACCGGTCAGCGCAACAACTGGTGAGCAGGCGAGATAAGCGTCTTGTAACCCGGCTGCAAGGTTAACCGCACCCACCGATTGTGCCATACAGAGACTCGGTGCGCGGTTCACGCGAGCGTAGGCATCCGCCATGTACGCTGCCGCTTTCTCGCCGTGTGTCTGGACCCGTTTAATCCCAAGGTTTTCCATCTCCATTAAAGCCCGCGGTCCGATATACGGCATAAAAAAGACGTGCGTAATCCCGTAACCGTGAACAGTTTCAGCAATAAATCGAGCACCCGTCATTTTCGGCATAAATTTTCTCCTCTATCCTTTGGCGTAACTGACACTACGATATAGGCTTCATTTTACCAATTTCCAACGTAACTTGCAAGTATCAACTTGAGATCAAATAAATTTGATAAGAAATCGGTGAGATGTTATAATGACTTCACCAGTTTTGAGGCACTTAAACACCTAAAACACTACACCAAAGATTTTCATAGATGCGGAAACGTCTTCCGCAAGGAGCAACGCACGATGAAAAATCTAATCTATTTTTTCACATTCACGCTAATTATCACCATATTCCTCCAAAACGGATATACTGAACCTGTCGTGACAGACGGACTCGTGAGTTATTGGACGTTTGACCAACAAGACATTGCTGGCGGCACCGTCAAAGATGTCTGGGGTGAAAATGATGGTAAGATCGTCGGGAATCCGAAAGTTGTTGATGGACAGGTCGGAGAAGCACTCGAATTTGACGGCTCTGACGATTATGTGAACTTGACGAACCTCGGTGATTTTGGAGAAAAAGTCGGGGCATCTACGTTTGAGGCATGGGTCAAAACCAGTTTCAAAAAAGACTGGACAACGCTCTTCAAAGTCCTTGACCAAGGGTGCAATATGGCATGGGCAATTGATGTCAACCGGAGCGCGAAAGCCGGATTCCCATTTGCTGAGGACATCGTTCACTACTACATCCGTCAGAAATCGGCGGCGGGCTGCAACGCCATCGCTGTTGAGATTGAATTTCCCCTCTCCGATGGCAAATGGCACCACATCGTTTTCGGGATTGTAGACCCAGGTAAGTCCGAGGTCAGCATCTATATGGACGGGGAACCACAGGAGATTATCGTCGGTGATGCCAAGAAACTTGACACCTTTATTCCGTTTGTGGAACCCGTCTACATCGGTGCCGCAAACAATCGCGGCAACGTCGAGCGACATTTCCCCGGTCTCATTGATGAAGTCCGTATTTACGACCGTCCGCTCACCGCTGACGAAGTGACCCGAAATTTTAAATCGAAAATCGGTTTGTCCGTTCAAGCAGCCGAGAAGTTACCTATCGTCTGGGGAACTCTCAAGACAATCTTAAAATGATGGACAACATGTCTCTATGACGCCGAAATCTGTTATAGTTCAGACGCACGTTGTCTCTCCGCAAGGAAAAAAATCGCAGATGGCTATTGCCAGTCAATAGTTGGCTAAGAGGTTTTCGTCTAATAAAGGGTTTCTCATGAAATACTCTCAAAACCTGTAGCCCGTAACGTAGTGGAGGGCGGATATAAGCAACGCATGTAAAAGTCCAAACGCCCGTTATTTCTCCGCAAGGAAAATTAAAAACATGCTAACACCTCACGAAGAATGGTTTTTTGATCACCACGGATTCATTATCCTCCGCAAAGTCGTGCCACCTGAAGATATCCAACGAATGATTGAACTCGGTAACCAGTGGCACGGCACGCCCTTGGATAAGCTTCCACGACCGCTCACCTCTACATCCCGAACCGGTGATCATTCCCCGACAATTGCACATTGGATCAACCATATCCAATACGGGGATGCGGTGTTCCAACGGCTCGTACTCAACCGAGAGATTATGCGCGTGATTATTGCGTTGACGCGCGGAACCCCATGTCTCGTTGACTGTGCTTTAACCAAGAACTACAAAACCTCCGATGACATCCATTTCCATGCCGCTGGTCAAGATTACAGTGTTGACGAATCGGGGCCGCGAGCGGGATTCCTCAATGCGGGTGTCTCCTTAGTTGATGTGCCAGAAGGGACAGGTTTCGTCTGTCTACTCGGAAGCCATAAACGCAACTTCGATCCACCGGAGGACATCTCCATTTACGACGGACCCCCAACAGTTATCAACGTCCCTGTCAACGCTGGCGACTGTGTTATCTTTACAGAGGCACTCTACCACGGCGGAAGACGCTGGACGGAAGACTATCCCCGATACACTATTTTTAACCGCTATATTGATAATGCATCACACAATTCCCTTCCCATTGAAAGTTATAAACACCTGATTTCGCGTGAGGTCTATGAATTAGAACAGCCCGCAGTTCAGGGGCAGCGAAAGCACGTAGTAGAACGGATCCTAAGCGAATTAGACGCACGCTGAGGTGCTAAATGCAGACGCACCGGTCATATCCTCTTGGTCAGTCAAGACAAGTCGCAACGTACCAGCATGAAAGTCCAGACAGACTTCCGAGTCCTGTTGTAGAAACGTTTACTCATCGGACATTTCCGGAATAGCACGGTCAACGGATGCAGGGAGGTCGTGGCATCCCTGCTCTGCTGGGATGGTAAATTCACACGTTCAAGGGCTGGTTACCCTTGAAAATGCTCTCTACGCACTAACCCCGGAAGGGATCGTCACATCAACTGATCTCGGAGAATCTTGGACCTTCGTTGAAATAGGTACTGGCAACACCATAAGGCAAAAAGGGCGACTCCGAAAAAAACAGGCAATTCCAGATATGCTGAGTCACGCGAAAATCATAGAAACTGATGGTCGCCTATATGTAAGCAACAGCACATCCAATAACATCTCCTTTTTGCATCTTTCTGCTCCTATAGACGCTCTAACGCCTGTTCAAAAGGCACCTATTTTTCCTCAAGATACATTGGAGGTTGAATGGCAAAAGAAATTTGAAAAGGCATCTTCTAAAATAAGCGAGATAAGCCGTCAACGACAAGCAGATATGCCCCGGATCATTGATGAAAGACTAACAAACGGTGGATTTACGATGACTGGTGAAACCGTTTTCATGGAATTCCGACGCAACCTCTTCAGATGGGGGAAAGGTGAAGCGCAATGGTTCAATACCGGTCTTGAAGATACCACCGAACGCGCTCCGGGGGCTGATACATCCACAGGTCTCACACTTGCATCTTTGCAGAACGTCGTCTATGCCGGTAAACGCGACGCATCCCTATATCAGTCGCTTGACAGCGGGGAGAATTGGAAAGAAATCACCGCAGATTTACCCTTCTCTTACGCATATTTTGAAGAGATCATTTTTGCGGGGACCACCGTTTATGTCGTAACCGACCAAGGCGTTATGAATTCGCACGACGGCATCCATTGGAACGCACTCACGGATACAGAGGGTAGCCGGCCCCTTATTGCTCGGATAGCCGTGGATGGTGATACGGTCTACGGTGTCAGCAATCAAGGCGTTTATCGCATGGACACCGAGACAGGGACGTGGATTCAGATGTCAGCCGAAGTCCCATACAAGATAACGGCTTTCGCTGTTGACCGTGGCATCTTCTACATCGGTACACGACATCGCGGTGTACTCCGCCTGCATCTTAACCGATCCAACAATTAAATTTTGACGGAGGTCTCTCATGAAATATGTCAAAGAGACACTCCCAGGAGACAAACGGAAAGGATAAACGATATTGAAATTTTGTTCGTGAAAAACAATGTAGCAGTCCTCATCATGGCAAACGGAACCCCGTCAAACCAACTCCAGTTCGCCCGGGACGTTGCCCGAAAGATTGAAGCCAAAATTACAGCAGTATTGTCCCAAAAATGAACACGAAGTTCCCAAAAAACTTGGTGCGTTTGGAAAACGGTCTATCCAGATATCCTCTATCACACCAGACTTTTTTTCTTTACATCTGCCTACAAAACACTAAATCTATCTGTTTTCAGGTGTGTCTTTTAACCGCTGACTGTTGATTACTTATGGTTGTTTTGCTGGCAACCACCTCCCAATTTAAATCCTTTCTCAAAAACACCAAAAGTGATATAATGATATATCAAAAGATATTCAGAACAAAACTATCTGGTGCGCTGTCAGATTTATAAATGTAACACAATGAGGTGTTTCTGACGAAAGCACAGCGTTAAACGTTAAGACCTTTTTAGCGTCTTAATAGGGTTACAGATACACGTAAAATACACGAGGAGGAACAGAAATTTGTACCATCAAAAACCGGGCTTTTTAGCACAAAAATTGCTCTACAAAAGCCTGCTATTCATCTGTCTTGTTCTAATCGCCGTTTCCATACAAGCCGTCGCTAACGACTGGCCAACGTGGCGAGGACCGAATCAAGACGGCACCTCTGCTGAAACCGGGTTAATATCAACTTGGTCGGTCGAAGGTGAGAACCTGCTCTGGGAAGCGGAATTTATCGGACGTTCTACACCGATCGTCCTCAACGACAGAGTCTACGTCATCGGACGTGTCGGCAAAGACATCACTGAACAGGAACGAATCGCCTGCTTCGACGCTGAAACTGGCGAACACTTGTGGAATTACCAGTTCAACGTCTTTCATACCACGATCACCTTCAACCGTGTCGGCTGGACAAGCCTTGCTGGCGATCCAGAAACAGGGAATATCTATGCACACGGGATTCAAGGACTCTTCTTCTGCTTCGACAAAGATGGCAATATCCTCTGGTCGCGTTCACTCACAGAGGAGTATGGGCGGATATCCGGCTACGGTGGACGCGTTCACACCCCTATTATTGCTGGCAACCTTGTCGTTATCAGTTATCTTAACTCAGGATGGGGCGATCAAGCCGCAACACGCCACCGCTACTTCGCTTTTGATAAACGCACCGGTGAACTGATTTGGGTTTCAACCCCGGGTGGTAGACCCTTAGACACGACCTATTCTACACCCGTCGTTGTGAATATCAACGGACAACAACTCATCATCGGCGGGAATGCGGATGGGGGTATCTACGCCATGAAACAAAATACTGGTGAGATGGTCTGGGGATTCAAACTCAGTCAGCGCGGTATCAATACATCTGTTATCGTTTCAGGCACGAAAGTCTATGCATCACATAGTGAAGAAAATATAGATAATACGGAGATGGGACGCGTCGTCTGTATCGACGCAACCGGCACTGGAGATGTCACCAAAACGCATGAACTCTGGCGGTATGACGCGGTTAACGTCGGATACGCATCACCGACAATTCATGACAGTCACCTTTATGTCGTAGATAACTCCGCTAACGTTCACGCAGTAAATGCAGATACAGGTGAGTTCCTCTGGATGCACAATATCGGTAAAGTTGGTAAAGGTTCACCGGCTTGGGCAGATGGAAAACTCTATGTCACGGAAGTCAACGGCGGATTTGTCATCCTTCAACCCGGCGTAGATAAGTGTGAGACGTTGAGCACGCAAGAGATAAGCCGGGCAAACGAAGATCACTACGTCGAAATCTACGGGTCACCCGCTATTGCTGATGGACGCATCTACTTCACTACGGAAGAACGCCTTTACTGTATCGGGGGAAGTAAATAATGAGAATTTCTATTTCAATATCCGCTATACTGATTGTCTGTATACTCGCTGTTGGTTGTGCCAGTAAAGAGATGGCACCCAAACCCGTTGAGATGAGCACTGCGCCGGCTGTTTCGCTGTTGCTTACGCCTGCTGAAAAACTCACATCAGGCGATCCTGTTGCATTCAGTGTCATCGGGTTCGATACAAACGGAAAACAAACAAGCGCGATTGGTACTATAGAATGGATGAAAACTGGATTAATAGGAACATTACAAAACAGTACATTCACACCCGAAAAAAGCGTAGGGGCGCATGCTGGGACTGTCACTGTACAATCCGGCGATATGAAAGCGACAGCCCGCGTCCGGGTCATTCCGTCGCTCCCATGGACAGAGGATTTTGAGGGAATAGAACTCGAAAAAGCACCTGGGCACTGGATCGGATCAGCAGGAAAATTCTTTGTGCGTGAAAAAAACGGGAATAAAGTCTTAGTCAAAACACCTGCCCAACGCGGTTTAGACCGCTCTAATGTCTACATCGGTCCCGCCACAATGAGCAACTATCAGATTCAAGTTGAGCTGTTCGGCACAAGGAATAAACGCAGACTGCCAGATATGGGACTCATTGCAAACCGATATACATTGGATATGCAGGGTAGACACCAACGCTTACAAATCCGTTCTTGGGCATCAGACTTACGGATGGCAAAGACAATTGACTTCGCTTGGGAGACAGATGTCTGGTACACCATGAAAATGATAGTAGAGGTTATAGACGATAAAGCGATCATCCGTGGAAAGGTCTGGCGAACCGGCGAATCTGAACCCGCGGAATGGACAATCACCGCTGAAGACCCACTGCCGAATCGCGAAGGAAGCCCCGGTATCTACGGCTACTCGCCAGCGGATATCTATTACGACAATCTAAAAGTGTGGTAATCCTTTATATCAACACCATGCCTAATATCAAAACAAAGGAGTCGTTCAATTGAAACCTCTTTGGAAATCACGATTCATCTATATCATAAAACTCGCAGTGCTTTTTGCTTTTACGGCATCTATCGCTTCAGCAGCGGAAGAGTTCGCTTTGTGGGGCGGCACGTTAAGCCGGAACATGGTCTCTGACGAAAAGAATATGCCCGCAAGTTGGGACCTCGAAACCGGTGAAAATATCAAATGGACTGCAGAACTCGGTTCACAGAGTTACGCCGGACCCCTCGTCATCGGTGGAAAAGTCTTCGTCGGCACAAACAACAAAGCACTCTACGACCCAAAACTAACCGGTGACCGCGGGAATCTCATGGCATTCCGCGAATCCGACGGCAAATTCCTCTGGCAATCGACCCACACCAAACTCACTTCAGGCAGAGTTAACGACTGGCCCCTGCAAGGAATTTGTTCCACCCCATATATTGAAGGCGACCGGCTCTACTATATCTCCAACCGTTGTGAAGTCGTCTGTATTGACACTGAAGGCTTCCTTGATGATGGTGAAAACGATGGTCCGTTTACCGAAGAGACCGAAACAAGCGAGACTGACGCAGACATCATCTGGATCTACGATATGATGGATGAGTTGGATGTCTTCCCGCATAATCTCGCCACCTGTTCACCGCTTGTGGTCGGCGATCTGCTCTTCTTGGAAACGAGCAACGGTGTTGATGAAGGGCATATCCACATCCCTTCTCCTGATGCACCATCCTTCATCGCTTTGAACAAAAATACCGGCGAACTCGTCTGGGAAGATGCGTCTCCCGGCGAAAATATACTGCACGGGCAGTGGTCAAATCCTGCCTACGGCGTTATTAAAGGCGTGCCACAGGTTATCATCCCCGGCGGCGACGGTTGGGTCTACGCCTTTGAACCAGAAACCGGCAACATTATCTGGAAATTTGATTGTAACCCGAAGGATTCTGTCTGGGAACTCGGTGGACGCGGTACACGCAACAACATTATCTCAACCCCTGTCGTTTATGACGACAAGGTTTTTATCGCTGTCGGGCAAGACCCCGAACACGGTGAAGGCGTAGGACACCTCTGGTGCATTGATGCATCTCAAACAGGTGATGTTACCGAGACCGCTGGGATTTGGCACTTCGGTGATGAACAGTTCAATCGCACGATGTCCACTGTAGCCATTGCTGATGGACTCCTCTACATCTCAGACCTTAGCGGATTTCTTTATTGCTTGGATGTCAATACCGGCGACCTCTTTTGGAAACACGACACCTTCGCCGCAATTTGGGGCTCGGCCTATGTTGTAGACGGCAAGGTCTACCTCGGCGACGAAGATGGTGATGTGGTAATTCTAAAAGCAGGTAAAACTGAGGAAGTATTGTTTGAAACCAACATGGGCAGTGCTGTCTATACCACACCCGTGGCAAAAGACGGAGTGCTTTACATCGTAACCCGTAACACCCTGGTCGCAATAGAAGAAAAGAAATAAAGTCGTCTGGATAATACATGTATATTGACCGGTTGGATTGGGACGATTATCGCGTTGAACATATTGCCCGACATGATGTAGAACCCCATGAAGTATGGGAAGTCTGTAATGACAGGTCCCACTTAGCACGCCGTCAAGGACGCAATCGCTACCTTGTTTATGGGCAAACCTTGGATGGGCGGTACTTATTTGTAGTATTAGAGCGTATCCAAACGTCTGTATATAAACCTATTACTGCGCGAAATATGACTGAGCGCGAGAAACGAAATTTTAGGAGACTCCAGAAATGAAAGCGTTGCAAGTACCAGAATTTTCGACCTATGAAGAAGAAGCCGCTTTTTGGGATAACCTTGACACCGCCGATTTTATGGAGGATGATGGAGAATGGTTTCGTTTTGAGACCAATCAAGCGGTTCGGGTCGCAATCCTTCCCGCAATCGCTGAAGAACTCATGAAAAAAGCGCGCGCGCAAGGTGTGTCAATCGAGACTTTAGTAAATGTTGTTTTGGTTGAGCATGTTAAGGAATCAGTTGAACACGTTGATTAGTTAAATTTGAAAGTGCCACGTAAATGGCACTGCGTAGGAAGTTTTTATACAAATGAACCTTACCCGAAAAATTACTGAAACCCGGAAAGCACTCGATGCACATGTCCGGGAAATCGTCAAATGGCACTTCAGCCCAAAGACAGGATCTCCTTTCTGGTTGGAATACGCTGAAAACCTCGACTTTGATCCAAGGAAAGAGATCGGCGGCTACGCGGACCTTAAGTGTCTCGGACATTTCCAAGATGAATGGCTCCGCGGTGGACCCGTACGACGTTGGGTACCGAAGGCTTACGCCAAGGAACCGATCTATGTCTTTGAAACCGGCGGCTCAACAGGTGTCCCCAAATCGCGAATCAGCATTCGTGATTTTCATATTGACTATGAGATATTCAGCAAAACGCTTTCCGATGAAAGTTTCCCACCCGGTAGCGATTGGCTCATGTTGGGGCCAACCGGACCGCGCCGGTTACGACTCGCTGTCGAGCATCTCGCGCAGCATCGCGGTGGCATCTGTTTCCACGTGGATCTCGACCCGCGCTGGGTGAACCAACTCGTGCGTTATGCGAAAAATGAGGAGTTGGATGCCTATAAAAACCATGTGATCGCACAAGCACTCAACGTACTGCGCGCCCATGAAAACGTCCAATGCCTCTTCACCACGCCGAAGCTGTTGGAGGCGTTGTGCGAAAAGATTTCGTTACCAAAAGCCGGTATCAAAGGCATTTTCTGCGGCGGCACCGAGATGGACGCACAGTTTCACCGGTTCGCACGCGAGGAACTCGTTCCCGGCATTGACTTTATCCCGACCTACGGCAATACGCTCATGGGATTAGCCACCTGTAAACCCTTTGATCCAGCAGATAACTACGCGATTATCTACTATCCACCGCATCCGCGCGCTGTCATTGAACTGGTTAACCCGGAAAATCCAGAGGAAACTGTTGATTACGGCGAAACCGGACGCGTCATGCTCACAACCCTAACAAAAGAATTTTTTGTGCCACGTTTTCTTGAACGTGACGAAGCCGAACGCGCCGAACCGATTCCAGAATACCCCTGGGACGGTGTCCAAAATCTCCGCCTCCTCACCGAACTCCAGGAAAGCGTCGTCGTAGGCGTTTACTAATCTTTTATGCGGGACACACATCCGAGAAAACTGCAAGTCTACCAAACTCCAAATGGTAGGGAACCTTTTACTGAATGGTTGAAATCAATTTCAGGTCGAAGGACACGAACCAGAATCCGAGATCGATTTGAACGGCTTGAAATCGGAAACTTTGGCGATTGCCATGCTGTCGGAGGCGGTGTATTTGAGCTGCGTCTCCATTTCGGAGCAGGCTACCGCATCTATTTCGGCGAAATTGATAACACCATCGTTCTTTTACTCTGTGGTGGCGATAAATCATCACAGATGCAAGACATAGAACGCGCAAAAACCTATTGGTTAAGATATAAGGAGACAGACGGATGAGAAAATATCGGACATGGCATGAGGTTCTCGTTGAGCAACTCATGGACCCAGATGAAGCACTTGACTATCTCCAATTTGCCATAGACGGCTACCAAAAGGACGGTGACACATCCTTCTTTTTACGTGCACTCAGGACTGTTGCCGAATCGCAAGGCGGAATTGCCGAAGTTGCGAAGAAAATTGGTATCGCCCCAGAATCGCTCTCAGAAATCTTGGCTAGCGACGACCCGCCCCGGATTGATACATTCGGAACTATTCTCAATGCTTTTGGGTGGCAACTTGCTATTCAACCGCTTGAAAATGGGGAACTCAACATTAAAACTCAAAATGGCAAAAGGATAGACTTGAACACAGCAGCGAAAAAAAGAGCAGCGTCAGTCGTTGAAGCTCCATCATCTTGATTTGAAATAGGGAACTTCAACTGTAGGAGGTAAATGATGGTAGACCTTAGCGACGTTTTTAGCAGTACAGTGAATGTGCAAGTGCAAGCATATTGGGAGCCAATCGCGGATGCGACGTACAACTTGCATCAGCCAACACAAGAACAGTTCGATAGGCTCAAAGCAAGATTGCCAGAATCGGTGGATATGGAGTGGGAACAGGTGTTAAAACTTTTCAATCCCAAACCTGTGCACTCATTGAAGCACTACAACCAAACCGACTTTCAAGTTTTTCTACCGCCTTCAACTGCTAATGTGGGAGATATTTGGGAACTTGACCCGAAAGGGATTCTCCCTTTCGTCCGCCAGTTTCACCCGGGGGCAACAACAGAGATCACCATCTTTTCTCACAGGACACCTAAGTCTGACGGGGCGAAAGCGTGTTTACGGGCAATTTCGCCCAATTACGCCGAGATTATCTTCCGAATTCATGCGCAGTTCGTGCTGGACGCATCCGGTATTCGTTTGTTGCCAGCGCAGTTTGCAGGACGATTGGTGCTGAATCGAAAGGAAGGAGCAGTCGTCGATTTTTCTCTGTTTCTTCCGTCACGCAATAGCAATGTAGATGTTAATGCGTTCAGGGCAGCAGATATGGCTTTTATTTTTTGCATGGAACTCTCCACTTTATCAAGCACACCTGTACGCGAGATAGCATGGGAAACAGTTATCACCGAGGAAGAAGCCCGCAAAAAGTTAGCGACTGCGTTTTACAAATTCGCTAAAATTGAGTGGATCCTGATCGAAGATGCTGTTGAACTCGCGGAGAGAACGAATCGTCCTATTCACGCGTTAGTCTTATTTGGTGCATTTGACGATGAATCGTGCTGAGGGACGGGTAAAAGTTTGAGAGCGGGTCCGCTCTCCTCATCGAAAGTCCTCAAGTTACTCAACACCACTTTGTCAATGTTTGGATTCTATTGCGAGAATTACCCGAACTGCAGGACGGTGCCAAAGGAGCTGCTCCCACTATCTTAGCGACGAAACTTCAAGAGCATTTTGTATATCCGGTAGACTCTCTGATTTTGACACCAGCATTGGAGTTTGTCCAACATCTGCCCACGAATGAGTTTCACAAATCTTTTCCCGGTAATGAACGAAAATCCGAATATTTTAGATGGCTAAAGTCATCTTTGGCGCAAATAGATAGATAGACACTGAAGAGGAGTCTAAGTATGATAACGAAAATTGAAAAAGTTTTCCGGTCACCCTATTCCGTGCCGAACGGTTTACAGGTTACAGAAGACGGCTTATGGATCGTTGACCAGATTACCGATAGAGTCGCCTTAGTTGAAATCACATCAGACCCAGACTATACCGTGCCGAAACTTATCCGCGACATTCCGAGCGAATGCTCTAACACAAGCGGGATGACCTATGGAGATGGCGCGCTCTGGCTGGCTGCAAACGGATCTGGAGAACGCTGGCGTCCTGTCAGGGATACAGATGCCGAGACAGGTGAGGTTTTCCAAGTCGATCCAGCCACCGGTGAAACTCTGGGACGCTATCCGATACCTGATGGCGGCGGCACACACGGTATCGAATACGACCACTACGATGAAGGACATCTCTGGGTCCAGACACTCAAGAATCAAGTCACACATAAGGTCAGAATTTCGGACTGGTCTATCCAAAAGACGTTGCCGTTGCCCCACGGACGTGGACACGGCATGGTTCGCGTTGAAGATGGACTTTGGTCAACCCACACCTCTGATAGAGTCATTGTCAAACTCGACCTGAAGGATGGCACACCGCTTGATGTGATTGAGGTCCCTGAAGACTGCCCAGAACCGCACGGTTTATCCATCTACGGCGACGATTTCCTCTACTGCGATGCCGCCTCTGGCTGGGTGGCAAAAATTACATGGTAAAATGGTTATCAGTTATCGGTTTTCAGTTAGGACCCTTGTGGTAGAAAAAAGCCTTCTGCTCCATGAGTTGCCCTCTTTAACTGATAACTGATAACTGACAACTGACAACTATAAAAATGATACACATTCCAATTCTACGCGCCGGACGTTCTTACAGAAGTCTGAACACCGTTCGCGTACCACATATCAAAACAGGTGAACCCTTAGTCGAGGTGAGCCAAGCCAACTGTGGATTGATAGCGAAGGACCTCGTTGATATCGCACTCCAGAAGGATGCACTTGGACAACATCCTATCGCCAAAATAATCTCTATCTGTAAAGAAGCAGCGCGTCTTTTCTCAACAGCGACGCTGCCACTTGACGGCACCGTGCAATCCCCGACGGATTATATCCAACAGGTCTCTGGCACAACCGGCTTACCTGAGGCACTCTGTCAACAGAATTTGCTCAAAATTCAAGGTGTCATGGAGAACATAGAGACAGTTTTAGACGGGCTGACCCGCGGCTTGGATTTACAGATCCTTGACACTGGATGGGGTATCCAAAACGGACGCACATTGAGTTATGTCTGTGAAACGGATTCACTGGGTGCGATCCTACCGAGCAATTCGCCGGGTGTGCATTCGTTATGGGTGCCTGCTATCGCTTTGAAGGTGCCGGTCGTCCTAAAACCAGGACGCGAGGAACCCTGGACCCCTTACCGCATCGCACAAGCGTTTATCGCCGCAGGTGCGCCGCAAGAGGCGTTCAGTTTCTATCCAACCGACTACAGTGGTGCCAACGAAATCCTGAACCGATGTGGACGTTCTATGCTTTTCGGTGGCGGTTCAACCGTCGCACCGTGGCTGAACACACCGCGCGTTGAAATCCACGGACCCGGACGCAGCAAAATCATCATCCACGAAGGCGGGCAGAATAATTGGAAACAGCACCTCAATCTCATCGTAGAATCGGTCACTAAGAATGGGGGTAGGTCTTGCATTAATGCCTCCGGTGTATGGGTAACAGCGAATGGACACGAAATCGCTGAAGCGTTAGCAGGACGCTTAGCACGTATGGAACCGAAACCGCTGGATCATCCAGAAGCAGGCATCGCAGCGTGGGCAAACCCGAAAGCCGCACACGGTATCTCATCGCTCATTGACCGACACCTCAAAGAACCGGGGGCAACGGAATTAACAACGGGTGACCGAGTCGTTGAGTTAGATGGCTGCACTTTCCTCAGACCCACCGTAATATGGTGTGAGGATACGGAACATCCATTAGCGAACACAGAGTTTCCGTTCCCGTTTGTAAGTGTCGTTGAAGTGGCACCGACGGAGTTAGTCGAAGCCATCGGTGCGACACTGGTTGCTACTGCGATTACAGAAGATGCAGCACTTACACAAGATCTCATAGCAACACCGCGCATTGACCGACTCAATTTAGGCGCAATCCCGACAAATCAAATCTCTTGGGACAGCCCGCATGAGGGGAATCTGTTTGAACATCTCTATAGACAACGGGCTTTTCAACGCGAGTAATGTTCAAAAAACTTGATTTTTTCAAACGTTTGGTATCATAATCATGACCGATAATCCGAATATAATTCTCATCTTCGCAGACGACCTCGGACGCGGTATGCTTAGTTGCTATGGGCAGCATCATTTCGAGATGCCGAATATTGACCGCCTTGCAAACGAAGGGATGAAATTCAATCACGCCTATGGCTGTGCATTTTGCGCGCCATCTCGTGCCAGTATGTTGACAGGGATTCACGATTGCCACGAGGGCACATGGACATATACCCAAGGCGGACTCTACAACAGGCTAAGTGCCGGTGAACTGACGCTGGATCAAATTACGGAGTCGCTCCATACAACCGGACTTCAAGCAGGACCTGATGATGTCTTCTTGGCACAGATCGCCGAGGCAGCGGGTTACGTTACAGGACAAATCGGAAAACTGGAATGGGGTTTTGCGACAACCGGCGCGCGTATCCGTCGGCACGGCTGGCAGTATCACTACGGTTATTATGACCACCAACGTTGTCACGGCTTTTACCCACCGTATCTCTTTGAGAATGGGCAACCCACACCTATTCGGGGCAATACGCATGCCGACTGCGGCGTACATCCGAATACGGAATCCGCCGAAAATATGGAGATTCGCAGGAACAAGGAAGGCAAAGCGGTATATTCTCAAGACATTTTTAACGAAAAGATCATCGAGTTCCTTCGTACCCATCGCGATGAACCCTTCTTCCTCTATCATCCGTCTCAGTTGCCACATGGACCGATCGCCGTACCGGACATCCACCCCGCGGTGAAACAGGTTTCGGCGTTGACAACGTATGAGAAAGAATACGCCTCCATGATCCTAAAACTCGATGAAACTGTCGGGATTATCTTGGACGAACTCGAACGACTCGGAATCGATGACCGCACGATGATTGTCTTCTCCGCTGATAACGGCCACGAAGTGTATTACCGCCAACAAGGACGAACGACAGGTCGACAAGTGGATTTGGAAGGTAACCAATTTGACGACATCACAACGAAGTTCTATTCGGAAACCGGTGGCGATGTGTTCAACGGAAACGACGGTATGGGAGGCTTGAAGTTTTCGAGTTGGGAAGGCGGCACACGAATCCCTTACATGGTGCGCTGGCCCGGAAGGGTTACACCCAGTAGTGTCTCCGATCACATGCTCACGAACTATGATCTAATGCCGACCCTCGCTGACTTCATCGGCGCGGAGATGCCACAAGACAAAGACGGCGTATCGTTCTTACCGACTTTGCTTGAAAGGTGTGAAGACCAGCGACACCACGAGTGGATCATATATGCCTCTCGGCTCGGACCAGCACTCGTAACAGCAGAGGGTTGGAAACTACGATATATCAACCGCACGGACAGTTTCCAGTTATACCATCTCCCTTCTGACTATCGCGAGGAAAACGACATTTCAGCCAATCACCCTGACCTCGTTGCCCGACTCAGGGGATGGATGCGCAATGCCTGCGATGGCGATTATCAAAACGGCACGCCGCAAGCACATTTCGCTGCGTATCCAGATTTTTAATTTATAGCTCCCTGGACTCCGCTCCGCTACGTTTACGCGCAGGTTTTTGGGTAGAGAGGAACCCGTAGCCCATAACGAAGTGGAGGGCGGATTTAAGGAAGATACTTCACGCGTTCAAATTTACATTATCTCTCCGCAAGGAAAACTAAAAAAATCTCTCCGCAAGGTAAAATTAAAAAATGCTTATTATTGATGCACATCTTGATCTATCCATGAATGCGTTACAAGGTAACCGGGATTTGCTGAGTTCCGCCTATACAATTCGCACCCAAGAAGTAAGACAGCCCAGGAAAGGGCAAGGAACTGTGGCTTTCCCGGAAATGCGTCAAGGACGAATCGCCCTGAGTTTCGTTACGCTCTTCGCTCGTTCAACGGGTAACCCCTCCCCGCATTCTGATTTCGCCTCGCCTGCCCAATCTTACGGCATCGCACAGGGACAACTCGCCTACTACCGCGCTTTAGAAAGAATGGGATACGTCCGCATCATCACGGACAGAGGGCAATTGGATGGACATATCAACGCTTGGCGGACTTGGGAAAGCATAGTGATAGGCGACGCAAGCGACTACGATAATGCACCACCTTTAGGATTTGTAATTAGCATGGAAGGTGCCGATCCGATTCTTTATCCAACACAATTAGAGGCTTGGGTCAATGGTGGGTTGCGACTGCTCGGACTCACACACTACGGTCCCGGGCGCTACGCCGGTGGAACAGGCACAGAAATCGGATTAACCGAACTCGGACCGCCACTGTTGGCTGAAATGGAACGCTTAGGCGTTATCCTTGACCTCACCCATTCCTCAGATCAGGCGTTCTGGCAGTCGTTAGACCACTACAACGGCTTAGTCCTCGCCAGTCATAATAACTGCCGCGCACTGGTACCGCATCAGCGCCAATTTAGCGACGCACAATTACGTGCAATCTTTGAACGGGACGGGGTTATCGGTGCTGCTTTTGACGCATGGATGCTCCACCCCGGCTGGATTACCGGCGAAACTCCGCATGACAAGGTCACTTTGAACAGCGTCGTTGATCACATTGACTATGTCTGTCAGTTAGCAGGCAACAGTCGGCACGCCGCTATCGGTACTGACTTAGACGGCGGCTATGGACGTGAGCAATCTCCCAGCGATTTGGACACCATCGCCGACCTACAAAAGATACCCGGCTTATTGTCAACTCGCGGCTATAACGACGACGACATCGCCGCCATCATGCACGGCAACTGGCTACGGTTCTTACATGACGCATGGGAATAGACAAACAGCGCAATCTCTGATAAACCCAAACCGACTGTATTGAGCATATCACTGAACATTTAGATATCAGAGGGACGAACATGCCGAAACACAACAGCGAACCTACTGTAGGAACGACTGCCCTTAAACCGATGCGATTTGAGGACATTCTCGATACGACGTTTAGTCTCTATCGGAAACATTTTTCGTTATTCTTAGGACTTGTCGTTTTTTCTATCCTATCAGAACTTGGATCACATCTTTTAGCCAATTTTTCTCAGTTTTTCTTTCACCGTTCTCCCCTATTGGGAATAGCAATAGTTTTAATTGCTATGACTTTTTTTGTTATAGGTATAGGTGGAATAGTTATCGGTAGCTGTGCAACCTATCTATGTGAAAACGTTACAATTCGTTCAGTTTTGCAACGAACAATGGACAGGTTTTGGCCGCTGCTGGGTTGTTTGCTACTTTGGTTGTTAGTTGTAACGGCTTTAACAGTTACGGTCATCGGTATACCCTTTGCAATCTATTTTGCGGTGCGTTGGGGATTTTTCATTCAAACAATCATGTTTGAAAAGCCTGTCATAACCATTGCTCTCGGACGGAGTGGTGAACTCGTCAAGCCGATGTGGTGGCGCGTGTTTGGAATGCTACTCGCAATCCTTTTGTTGAGTACCGTGGTTCACGCAGTAATTGAAATTTCCATCGGGTTCATACTGGTTGCAACAAACCTTGTGAGTGAAGTAGATTTCATTGACATTCTTGAATGGGGATTATTCGGAGTACCTTTTGAAGGCGTTACACCATTTTTTCACACGATTTCGATTGTTATACACCTTGCGGTCTATGCGATTTCATTTCCAATTTGGATTATCGGTATCACCCTTCTTTACTTCAACCAGCGCATCCGGATAGATGGTTTTGATATTGAGATGCAGGTCCCGCAACCTAACACTGATGAAAATAGTTTAGGTTGATTTGTTGGCAACATTCCAGAGTATAGGTACAGGTGTGTAAATTTTTTGACGCGCGATTAATGAAAATGCGCCCCTGTAGCATAGACTGTTAGGTTGTTGCACGTATCTCCTGTAGCATAGACTGTTAGTCTGTGTCTTGTGGAGAACCCGTATTTCCGAATCCGCGAAATCCGTGAAAATCCGGAGTTTGCGGCGCACTCGCCTGCTCCCTTGATAAGACGGTGTTTCTTGCGCCCGGCATTCAGACAACAATTGACAAAATATTTACACACCCGTTAGATATCCTATGTGTGAGGTCTTACCAATTTATCCGGTGGTATTCAATTCAATTTTATGTTATAATTATCAGAAATACAAAATATTTATAATTCCCTGCCTCTCTTTTTCCAAACACGAGGAGGATTACAATGCCGTATACGAATTATACACCTGAATCCGTCACCGCTCGCGGCGAAGAAATCTATCAGCAGCAGATACGACACAAAGTTGAATCAGAGCACAAAGGCAAGTTCTTGGTGCTTGATATTAAAACTGGAGACTATGAAATTGACGCTGAAGATTTGGAAGCGACGATGCGCCTGCTTGCCAAGCACCCTGAAGCTGTTACCTATGGTCTTCGGATTGGATACCCGGCCGCCTATGGCATCGGCTTTAACTTTACGGCATATACAAAATGATTATTGGAAAAATTAGACCCGATCAGGAAGCTGTCATTGAATTGGAAGTTGTTGGATTAAATCACAGCGAAAAGGTTGAGGTGGTCATTGATACTGGTTTCACAGGTTTTTTAATGCTGCCATCAGATTTGATTAAACGTCTCGGACTTCAACTGATCGGTAACAGGCGCGCAATTCTCGGTGATGGAAGTCCAGTCAGTTTTGATCTGTATCTTGCCAAAGTCGTATGGCACAGCAGAATACGTCATGTTCCTGCCCTTGGATCGAAACATGACGGCGCGCTACTCGGCATGTCAATGCTTTCTGGAAGTCGTACAGTATTAGAGGTTATACCGAACGGCCCCGTAACGATTTCCCTTTTGGCGTAAACTCAAAATTTCATGACGAATCAAATGTTTTGGAATATCAGTATAAACAACGCTGATTTCAACTTTGGTAACACCTACGCCAGTTTGATTAATCATTTCGGATGTGTTACGCGTTCTATTTTCGCATCACAGAGGCATCAAACGTACCACAAACTTCCAGTTTG
>VXZK01000280.1 GCA_009845545.1 Candidatus Poribacteria bacterium | reverse complement strand
ATTAGACGAAATTCACAACACAAATTGAGTTCTGCCGAACGACTTTTATTTTAATATTTTTCACACTTTATGTCAATAATTGATTATGTCAATAACTGATTTTTTTCGAGGGAAAGTTCTGCTCATCACCGGTGGCACTGCATTTTTAGGTCAGCCGTTAGTGGCGAAGATATTGATGGCACTTCCCGATGTCGAAAAGATTTATCTTCTCATCCGAAGCCGCACCGATGCCTCAGGGAAGCGCGTTTCAGCTCAAGAACGGTTAGAAAATGAACTTCTCGCCTCGGATGTTTTTGCTTCGCTCCGTCGTCTGCACGGGGATAACTTTAATGCATGGGCACTACAGAAACTCACTGCTGTTGAAGGGGAGCTCACCGATGAACGCCTCGGATTCAGCGATGCCGATTACCGACGGCTCCAGGCCGAAGTACAGGTCTTTATTAACGTCGCGGGACTTGTGGATTTCGATCCCCCTTTTGATGACTCTTTATGGGGTAACGCCCTCGCTGCGAAACACGTTGTCAACTTCGCGAAAGGGTGTCAAGATGCAGTGTTCTTACATGTCTCAACAGCGTACGTCTGTGGTGACGAGCCGGGGCACGTGCCTGAAGAATTACCTCTTCCGTATGAACACTACGCTGCAGCGCACCGAGAGAAGACCGGAATATCTATTCCAGAAACACTTTCTGAAGAAATTGAAGGGTTGTTATCTCTGAGTGCTGCTATTCATGCCGAAGTTGATTCACCTGAAAATCTCACGCGTTTCGAGCAAGCGGCAGAACAGCAGAAAAAAGGGACTCGCAAAGCGATTGATGCGCAAGTTGAAGAACTGAAAGCAGAGTGGCTTGAGAGCCGCTTGGTTGAAGAAGGGTTGCAGCACGCACGCTCACGTGGATGGAACGATACCTACACCTACATGAAATTTCTTGCCGAACAGATGGTTATGGAATTGCGCGGTGATCTCCCAACGGCTATTGTGCGCCCCTCAATTATTGAGAGTAGTTTTGATGAACCTGAACCCGGTTGGCTCGGAAAGTTTCGGATGTCCGAACCTTTGATTGTCGGTTTTGGAAAAGGTCGCCTCCCTGATTTCCCCGCGGATCCCGATATAATTTTGGACATTATTCCCGTTGACTTTGTTGTCAATGCTATGTTGGCAGCTGCGGAAGCAACAGCAAAACGAGGTGGTATTGAGGTGTATCATGTGGCAACAGGCACGCAGAACCCGCTCTACTTTCATGGCATCTTTGAAGCAACCTACGACTACTTCGTCAAATACCCAATGCTGGAGAATGGGCAGCCGGTTGCAGTGCCAATCTGGAAGTATCCGAGTTTAGAGGAATTTCACCGGAAATTGGGTAGCCGAATGGGGCTGCTCAACCTCATTATCAAGGTACTTGATAAACTTCCAATTCGTGCTGCCAAGCGAAAACGCCGTCAACTTTCGCTGAAACAGAGCGGTATTAAGGCACTCCTGCATTACATCAGAATCTACGCGCCCTACACGCGGACGAATTTTGAATTTGAGACGCAAAAGATGCAAGGGCTTTACGAGGCGCTTTCGCCGACAGAGCAGCAACGGTTTAACTTTGATGTCTCACAAATCCATTGGAAGCGGTATTTCCAGGAGATACATATCCCGGGTATCAAGCGGCATGTGTTGAAACTTGAAGATGGCGCAAATGGTTAATGGTTAATAGTTATAAGTTATAAGTTAAGGGTGCTACTGTTAAGTTGACAGAAAATCTCTTACCAATAACCAACAACCATAAAAGATGGATCGGAGGAATAGGTAGGATATGCCCCCTGAACGGATTGCCCCAAAAACGATTGTAGATCTGATTAAGACGCAGGCATCGCGAATTCCTGATAGAGTTGCGCTGCAGATGGCAAATGAGGGTGAATGGGAACAGTATACCTATGCGGAAACCTACGCGCTGTCCCGCGAAGTTGCGTGGCAGTTGTGGCAAAGCGGTTTGCGTAAGGATGATCGTGTTGTGCTCGTCTCCGAAAATCAACCTGAATGGTGTATCGTTTATCTCGCCTCTGTCCAGATCGGTGCTGCTGTTGTTCCACTTGACGCGCAAACACCTACCCGCGAAATCTTAGCAATCACCGAGTTCACTGATGCCAAATTGATTTTAGTCTCTGAAAGTGTGTTAGAACAGTCTGGTAAGGCGCTGTCAGTGGTGGGACGGGGTCTACACAACATCAACGAAAACTGCGAAATCGTGGGTGCCAATACCGAGGTCGGCAGTACTTCAAGTGTTGAGATTCCAGTCGATTTCCCGGATGTAGAGGTCACGCCAGATACCGTTGCGTCAATTATCTTTACCATGGGTACCACGGTGGAGGCGAAAGGCGCGATGCTTACGCATGGCGGTTTTATCTCTAACGTGCAGGCGGTCGCGAAAGCACTTCCACCAACCGATACCGAACGCATCTTGTCAGCACTCCCCCTATATCATGCCTTGAGTTTTTCGTGCAGTTTGTTGATGGCACTCTACAGCGGCACCACGGCGACTTATGTCAATGCGCTCCGTCCGACAACACTTCTGAAGACGATGCGTGAGGCGAAAACGACTGCTTTTATCGGTGTACCACGTCTATTTCAAATGCTTCAAGGCACGATTGAAAGACAAGCAGCGCGGACAGACACGCCCGGTAATACCTTGGCAGAAAAGGCGCAGGCTGTTATGGGCGGCGAGATTCGCGTTCTCGTTAGTGGTGGTGCTTCACTCTCCGATGCGATTTACGATGGATTTCAAAAATTCGGTATGACGCTTTACCAAGGTTATGGCATGACGGAGACGGCGCCTGTCCTCAGTGTCAATCCGCATCTAAAGAGCAAACGCGGATCGGTCGGACCGGCGGTGGAAGGTGTAGAACTTCGGATTGACAATCCAGACAGCGACGGCATCGGGGAAATTATCGCGAAGGGGCCGAGTACAATGAAAGGGTATTATCAGAACCCTGATGCGACAGAAAAGGCTATCCGCGATGGATGGCTCTACACGGGTGATCTCGGTTATATGGATGCAGATGGTTACCTCTACCTTATAGGGCATTGCAAAGACATCATCGTTCCTGCTTCTGGAAAGAACGTTTATCCTGTCGAATTGGAAGCACTTTATCGGGAGAGTCCTGCCATCTCTGAAATATGTGTGGTCGGTATCCCATACGAAGATGGATCGGATACTGCGATTCATGCTGTAATTGTGCCGACGGCACCTGACGAGACGACGCAATCAGAGATTCAGGAACACCTTCAAGCATGTGCGAAGGCGTTACCGAGTTATCAACACTTTCACAAATTCCATCTATGGGAGGATGCGTTACCGAAGGCCGTGGACGGAACTATAGATCGGCAAGGTCTAAGGTGTAGTTTGGAGGCGCGTATTAAAGAGATAGAGCGTCTGCAGGAAGATTCCGCAGCAGCGGTAGAAAGCGATGCCTCTGATGTACGCAGAACGGATATACCCGAAGAAATTCTTTCTACCCTCGCGAGGTTGGCACGCATGCCGACACACCAGATTCACCGGGAAAGCCGTTTAGATACTGATTTGGGGCTTGACTCCCTCACGCGGCTTGATCTGTTGTTAGTTCTTGAAAATAGGCTTGGCGAAACAATTCCGGATGCCCTGCTCGCTAACTTGGAGACAGTCGGTGATGTTGTGGAACTAACCGAGACATTCCATACGCAGACTACCACGGCGACAGATAGACGTGAGAAAAAAGAGGCGACAGCGTTCAGAGAGGTGCCACGATGGTACGCACGTGCTTTTCGTGCTGCGTTTACCAGCATCTATCGGCACTATTTCTCGCTGAAATGCTATGGACTTGAACATGTTCCACAAGGGAAACCGTATATTATTATGCCGAACCACACAAGCCATCTTGATACGCTGACGGTGATTACGGCTCTTGGAACACAGGCATACCGACTCTGGACACTCGCTGCACGAGATTATTGGTTTGCCACACGTTTTCGAGGATGGTTCGCTCGGACGTGTCTCAACGTGCTTCCGATAGAGCGGGAAGGCAATTTCACCGAGTTCCTGCAGGACTTAAGAGCAGCAAACGAAGTTATGGCACGCCATAACGGTTTGCTTATCTATCCTGAAGGGACACGCTCACTTGATGGGAACCTTCAACCTTTTAAACCGGGGGTGCTGAGTCTGCTGATCTATGGCCCCAATGTCCCCGTTATACCGACTTACATTGAAGGCACCTATCACGCTTTACCGAAAGGTCAAAACTTGCCGAAGAAACATCCAGTGCGTATTATTTTTGGTGAACCTCTTACCTTTCCGTTGGAAAATTGGGGGATCCAAGACGGAACACCGATTGATCCGACGAGATACCAGGAATTCTTGGAATTGGCGCAAGATCGGGTTGCTGAACTTGGAACGATGCTAAAACACCAGAAAGGGAACCTATGATGTCGGTTCCAAACACCCAAAAGACGGTTGCATTTTTTGATGTAGATGGTACATTGTTAAAGTCCACAATTGTGCATTGTTATATCTGGATGCGGTCTTTACAGATGCCTTTCTTTTTCAAACACTTGTGGTTAATCGGGTTCCTCCCTAAAGTTGTATACTATCTAATTTTGGACAGTATCAGTCGAACCCGTTTTAATGAGGTCTTTTATCGCAACTACCGCGGGTTGGAAGTTGCAGAGATGAAGGCGTTGTCTATGGAGATGTTCGAGGCTTACATTCGTCCGAAAATCTTCTCCGAGGCGGTGTCGCAAATTCAGGAACATCAGAGACAAGGCACAGCCATCGTTCTTGTAACCGGATCGCTTGATTTCGTTGTCCAACCGATTGCGGACTACCTCGCTGTTGATGCTGTGTTGGCTCCGCAACTCCGTGAACAGGATGGGCAGTTTACGGGTGAACTCACAACCGTGCCACTCATTGGCGAGGCAAAAGCGGAAGCGATGCGAAGTTACGCGGATCAACACGAAGTTTCACTGGAAGAGAGTTATGCTTACGGCGATAGTCAATCTGATCTTCCGATGCTGGAATGTGTCGGCAACCCTATTGTCGTGAATCCCGGAAAATCATTTCGCCAGAAAGCACTTAAATCTGGTTGGGAAATGCACGAATGGCTGTAAAGTGGTCGTCGATTATCGGTTGTCGGTTAAAGAGCAGATTGACTTCTTTAACCGATAATTGCTAAAAAAGGAGAGTAATTATGAATGTTAAACGTTATTTTGAATCCCTGTCTGAACCGAACGATACGATGTTCGTTGAAATTGGGGATAGACACCGGTTTACCCGTCGTGGTGACGATTGGGTTAAATTCCGTGCGGATCTGATTGAACTCTTGGAGCAGACGATTTCTGAGGAGTTGTCAAAGGAATTCGAGGCAGCGACAGAGGATTGGGTTTCAGAACCAGATATGTAAACGAGGATACCGTGTTTTATCGACATCACTACAGTGAAACGCTAAGTAGTAAACTCTGACTCAGACCACTATCAATGAGATATATGCCCATGCTACATCCAATTGCTGATGCTGAAACTTTAGAAACGGAAGGCAAGCTCGCCGAAGCCATTCAAGTCTACGATGACATCCTCAACACAACTGATGGCGCATCAACACTTGCACTTGTTAATTTTCGACTAGGTGCTATCTATCACGAATGGCGGGAGCTCTTCACAGCACAACGATTTTTTGCACAGGCACATCAACTTGACCTAAGTAATGCCGACATCCGAGATGCGATCGCTGAACTCAATCGTCATTTTTCAGAAAATCGGGAAGCAGTTGCCGATGAGATGTCCCGCAAGAACAGCGACCAGATTGTGTCCCTTTTCCGCATCGCTACTGGGATCAAGCTCCTGACAATGGACAAACCCGTACAAGCCTATCCCTTACTAAAAAGCCGCACTAAGATTTTTCCGAACGCCGCTATGGCGAAACACCTCCTCACCGATATCCAGATCACGGAAGATGAGCGAAACTCAGCGATCAATTTCCTATTGGAAAGGGATTGGCTCGTGAATACTGGCGCGTCGCTTTATACAATCACGGAAAAGGGGTTATATAACTTTTATATTGAACTCGCGCAGTTGCACGTTGCTAATGCTGCTTGGACGGAAGCGGTGATGTGTTATGGGCAGGCATATTGGCTGGATTCGGGGCAAGCGTATCCGCGCTACCAACTTGTTATTTGTCATGCTGGGGCAGAGGCTTGGGATGCGGCAGTCGAGACTATTGCGGAACTTCCTGCTGCGGTGCCAGAGGGTGTAGACCCTATCGCGTACCACACTGCCGTGGCGAAGAGTTATCACCATGTTTATCAAACCACGCAAGACGATGCTGCTCAACAGAGCGTCGTTGAAGCCTGCGAAACAGTGTTGGGTCTGGACAAGAAAGCGAAAGAGATTTCGAGACTCCTCGCGTCGTATCAGAGAAGGAAAGCGTGGTGGCGCAGATAAACTGATGAAACGCTGTTGACAAAAAGGGAGGCATCTGATAAAGTATCACCATATTTCGCGCCTTTGTAGGAGCGGTTTGTAACCGCGATACCTTCAAACTATGTCCTAATATTTATGGAGGAGAGAGATGGCAGCACGTTTAGCAATAGATGGTGGAACGCCCGTTATCGCCGAATCTATACCCGGTGGCATGCACGGGCCCAGTGTGATAGACGAGCGTGAGCTTGATGCTGTGACAGAGGTGTTACGCAGTGGGAAGCTCTTTCGGTTCGTTGAGGATTCAAATGTCGCCAGTTTTGAGAACGAAGCGGCTTCATACCTTGGTGCCAAACACGCGTTGATGGTGAATTCAGGTACATCGGCGATCATCTGCGCGCTCACCGGTCTCGGTATCGGACCGGGTGATGAGGTGATTTTACCGGGGTATACCTTTATTGCGACCGCTGCCGCTATTGTTGGTGTCGGTGCGATTCCGGTCATCGCAGAAATTGACGACTCGCTCGGTTTGGATGTTGCTGATGTCGAACGAAAAATTACACCGCATACCAAAGCAATCTTGCCGGTACATATGCAAGGCGTGCCGTGTCGGCTTGAGGCGATTGTCGAACTTGCACAGCAGCACAATCTGCAAGTTGTTGAGGATTGCTGCCAGTGTGTTGGTGGTCAGTATAAAGGCAAATACGCTGGCACGTGGGGCAACGCGGGGGCGTGGAGTCTCAACTACTATAAGGTCATCTCTTGTGGGGAGGGCGGTCTCGTCTTTACTGACGACTATGATGTCTATGAGCGTGCGGCGTTTGCCGCTGAACCCGGTCTACCGATGTGGATGAGCGATTCTGAATGGCAGAACAAACCGTTCTCACGGCAGTGCTACCGGACGAGTGAAATTTTGGGTGCGATTGCGCGCGTGCAACTTTCCAAGTTAGAGGACATCTTGGGGCACACACGCCGACTCAAAAAGGCGTTCACCGCGGAACTTGCCGAGGCACCTAAAGGCTATATCCGGCAGCATGTAGATGATCCGACCGGTGAGTGCGGTATTAGTGCTGCGATTATCGTGCGTGATGTAGAACTCGCCAAGAAGTACGCCGATGCACTCAGGGCGGAAGGACTCAACGCTGGTACTGCTTACAACGAAGGCTTCCCAGATCGGCATATTTATACCTATTGGGATTCCATTCTGTTCAAGCATTCGCCAGACGCGTCAGGGTATCCTTGGAAGGATCCACGCTACAAAGGGGATGTTGAATATTCACGGGATATGTGTCCACAGACGTTGTCGATTTTAGGACGGGCATTACGGTTTGGGTTTAACGTGAATATGCAGGAAGAGCATGCCCGTTTAATGGCAGCGGCTATCAATAAAGTGGACGATGCGCTCGGCTAACGAGAATCCTATTCTGGTGAAGTGGGAATGACATAAGTGCGCCGACCGACTTCAGTGAAACCCAATTTTTGTGCGACTCTGAGAGAAGCGATGTTGTCTTCACCACAGCTCCAGACAGGGACTTTACCTCTCGCTTGAATCTCTTGAGCGACGAGGGCTGCCGCGGCGGTCGCGAACCCTTTTTCACGCCACGTTTCTATTGTAGAGACACCGATGTCAGCGTGCAGGTTGTTCTCTGCATAGGTGTGAGCGATAGCAACGATGTTATTGTCCACAATGGCTCCAGCGGCGATGCCGTCTGTTATCATTTTTGTGTGTGTTTTGTAACCGTTTCCTTGGACTTCCGCAGGGGCTTTTGCGAGGCGTGTGCCATCTTCTGGGGTCAAAAGGCGAACTACCTTATTTGGGTAGCAGTGAACAGGTTTTAAGAGCGCGTGATAGACATCGCCGTAATAACGGATGGTTGTGTCTCTGTCTGCTTCAATAAGAGCACCGAGAGATGTCGCACATGAGGTGTCAACATTGATACAACTCCAACCGTCGGTCGCTTTTAACAGTTGCCATAGTGCCTCGGCATCGGTGCCGAAACCGGATGGTTCGTCAGGGCAGTAAGCATCGAAGACCAATGCAGCAGTTACATCCGGCAGTGTGCCGACGACATAAGCGGAGCACGCTCCCTGTTTCAAACGGGATGCAGAGATAACCGTCGTCGGTGTGTCACCGATGACATCAGATAGAACAAGACATTCTTGGGGTATAAGTTTAGTCATTTAATAGTTTTAACCATCAACTCGTGCCTTAGCAAAAGTATCTGTAGACGAGTTGATGGTTAAAGTTATCGGTTATTAGAATGATAGTCAGCTCCGTAGTCCGTAATGAAATGGTTCTCACTGCGAAGCAGGATATACTGGGACGTACTGTTTAACCTAAACGCACCTAACCGAACCGCAAGGAAAATTAAAAAGTGAAGATTACGATCTTGGGTTCAGGCACCTCAACAGGTGTTCCTGAGTATAAATGTGAGTGCGAAACCTGCGAAGATGCGCGGGATGTTAACTCGAAAAACTACCGGACCCGTTCATCAATCCACATTGAAAAAGACGGGAAGAACCTTCAATTCGACTTGGGTCCGAACTTCATGGATCAGATTGTCCGGAATCGGATTGAAAGGATAGATGCTGTTATCTTCACTCACTCTCACGCTGACCATGTCAGTGGGACAAACGATATTGTGATGCCGTGCCGGAAACAGCAGATGGATATGCCCATCTACGGTCCGGAACAAACGATTGGTATCTTACAACGGAACTTCGATTATATGTTCACAAAGGAGACGTTCCAAGGTGGTGGTGTTGGGCATCTGCTTCCGAATGTTGTTGATCAGGATTCGAGGTTTGAACTGCTCGGTTTTGAGATTACGCCGATTCCGGTTGAACACGGAAACGTTCCGACTTACGGCTATCGGATTGACGACTTCGGGTATCTGCCGGATGTAAAACGGTTGCCCAAAGCATCCCAGGATCTGCTGAATGGGATTGAGGTGCTGGTGATTGATGCCCTGAGTTTCAATCCAAGGCATCCGACGCATCTCTCGGTTGGCGAGGCGTTGGAAATTAGCGAAGCACTGAAACCGAGGGAGACGTATTTCACGCATATTATGCACCGACTGGATCACCGTTACTTCAAAGAGCAGTGTGAAGAGGTAGACATTGAACTGCCTGATAACGCGTATTTGGCTTACGATGGTCAGATTATTCAAGCATAATAGCCATCGGCTTTCAGCCGTCAGCAGTCGGACAAGAGGTTTTTGAAGTTCCTAAACCGTTTCTTACTGACTACTGATGGCTGACGGCTAATGGCTACTCTATAGCATCTGATTATGCTATAGGTTGGGTCTTCTATTTGCCCCAACCGCCGCCTTGTGGCGGTTTTCTTTGTTGCAGAATCACCCGATCGCCTTCGGTTGCGCCGCTTGTGATAACAACTTTCGTCTCGTTTTGCATGCCTGTTTCAACGAGTGTTCGCTTGCCTTTAGCACTTCCATCATCCAACATGACGAACTTCCCTGTTGAGATACTCACTTGTGCGCGGACACCGTCGGCTTCCTTTTTGCCTTTGACCAAGAGTGATACGGTTGAGGGGCCTGGCATAATTCCACGCTGATTGCTATCCAAACTGATGGTCACGCTGCCATTTCCGACACTCTCAACTGTGCCGTTAAATGTCTTCTCAGTGATAGTCTGCATGACAATTGGTTGCTTCTGTTTGAAGGGGGATGTGTTACCTACTTGTGCGTTGACGGTCACACTCTTCTCGTTGATAATAGCATCAATTGGCACCATCAGTACGTTCTTTTCTTCGTAAGTGATGATGTCAACATCGGTGCTCATACCGGGTTTGAGTTCCTCTGGAGATCCGAGTACTTCTATCATCACCTCAAAAGAGATGATATTGTCCTGTTGCTGCCCACTCGGCGAGATCTCATAGATTCTGCCTTCGTATGTTTTGCTTTGGTAGGCATCAACTTTGATTTCTGCCTTCTGACCGTCATCCAACCGCTCCATATCAACCTCGTTGATGAAGGTTTTGACGACCATTTTGGATGGATCAACGATAGTCATGAGCGGCGGGCTTTGCGAGAATGCAGAACGTCCGGAAGTCACAATTTCACCCTCTTCAAGTTCAAGAAGTGTGATGATTCCTGCCATAGGAGCCTTGATGGTCGTCCATTCCAGTCGTTCTGTCTGGTTTTTCAGGGTACTCTCGCGCCGGAGTCGGTTCGCATCTGCACTGACTCTGGATTGCTCTGTCAAAGATTTCTCGTTTTCGAGGGTGTGATTCAATTCGTCTAAACGGGTTCGAGAATTTTCGACGCGGAGTCTGGCTTCTTCTTCTGAATTCTTGCGCATCTTTTTCAGATCTTCAAGGTTCTGCTTCTGGTTTTCCAATGTTAATTCACGTGATGCTATGGAAGTTTCTCGTACTTTAATCGTTCTTTCCTGTGAAGTGATCGTCTGTTTCTGGGATTCTTCCCGTTTTTGGGCATTTTCATATTGCACCTTGGCGTTCACGTGTCCAGCTTGCGCGTCTTCCAAAGCTTTTTTGGAAACCAATTCCTTGTTATAAAGCTCGGTATTTCGATCGAGTTCCGATTTCGCGTTATCCAAGGCAATCTTGGCTGAATTCAGTGATGTCTGCTGTTCAGACAGTGTGATTTTTGCCTGTTCAAGCGCGATTCGGGCTTGCTCTAAAGCGATGTTATCTTGGTCAAGCGAGTTTTTCGCGGTCAGAATGTCTGTTTCTGCTTGATTGATTTGTGTTATGGTTGAGGCTTGTGTCGTCTCAAAATTCGCCTGAGAGATTTTGAAATCTGACTCGGCCTGAACTAATTGGCTTTCGAGGCGTTCCTTTTTGAGTAAGATGTTCAGATCCGCCTGCTTAAGTTGCGCTTTCGCAGCTCGGACATCCGCTTCAGCTTGCTTTTTCTCTTCTTGGTAGAGTTCTGGATCGAGTTCTATTAATATCTGATCTTTTTCCACGTATTGGCCATTTTTAACATGGAGTCTAACGATCTCACCTTCGACGTTAGATTTGACCTCTACGTCAATAAGCGGTTCCAAGTTACCAGTGGCTCGGATACTCATTTGGAAATCGCCGCGTTCAACAACCTCGACTTTTTTCGCTAAAGCTGGATCGGCTCCGTTTTTACTGCGTCCGAGTACGACCCAACCGATTGCGACGACGAGGACCAAAATAACCGCAGCGGTAATAATAATATTTTTCAAGGCTAATCCCTCCTATAGTAGCCGTCAGCCATCAGCCTTCGGCTCTCAAGTTCTCTTTCTTTAACCAACAACTCGTGCCTTTAGCATGTATATCGGAGTCGAGTTGTTGGTTAATGCTGACAGCCGACTGCTGACAGCCATTCCTCTGACTAATCGGACCGGAGTGCCTCAACGGGTGTAAGTTTTGCTGCCTTGTTGGCAGGATACAACCCGAAGAAAACACCGATAGCGACAGAGACGAGTAAGGCGATCACCATCGTCCCAAATGAGATGACCGATGGCCAGTTACTGCCTTCCCAGACGAACCGCGAGATGAGTGCGGCGGTGCCGCGCCCCATAAAGACACCTAAAATCGCGCCGAGAATACCGCCTCCAAGCGTCAGCACCGATGCCTCAATCAAGAATTGGGCTAAAATATCGTTCCGCGTTGCGCCGAGTGCTTTCCGTAACCCGATTTCTCGCGTCCGATCGGTGACAGAGACGAGCATGATATTCATCACACCGATACCAGCGACCATAAGCGCGATAGCAGCGATGCCGCCCATCAAGGCTTTCATGACCAATCCGACCTTATTCGCGGTTGCTAATTCCTCTGTAGCTGTCCAGTAGTTATATTCTTCACCTGTGTTGTTGTGCTGTCTCCCTAATATATCTTTAGAATCCACTATTGCGGTCGGGATGGTATCAACATCAATGGCTTCCACACGGATGCGTTCGACATCTTGGCGTCCTTTGAAACGCTGTTGGAGTGTCGTTATCGGAATGATGAACCGGTCATCCCAACCGGAAGTATCCATTGCATCGCCCTTCTCTTCCATCACGCCGATGACTTTGAGACGCACCTCGTAGAGTCCACTCCTACCACGCCAGTAAGAGGGGCGCGAGGCTTTAATCTCTTTTCCAATGGGGTCTTCTTCAAGGAAAACCTCTTCGGCGATTTTCGAGCCGATGACAGCGACACTGCTCGCAGCTTCGACCTCTTCAGCGTTGAAAAACCTGCCGCTTGAGGGGTACCAGTTATGCGATCGGTCGTATCCGGCAGTTGATGCGACAATACGAGATTCCTTGGAGCGTCCTTTATAATTCACGTTCCAGCCGCCCATATCATCCTCAGCGACGACATCAATAACACCACGGGCATGCTTGAGAATCTCAAAGGCATCTTCGGTTTCCAAATCCTCAGCGCGGTTTCTTCTCCAGCGTCCCTTGCTACGTACGGCTTCTCCAGCCGCGCGACTCAGTGTCCCGGATTGTTTATCCCAATCGTCTTTATAGATTTCAATGATTTTTGTGCTGCCAGTTCGCTCAATCTCACGCAGAACCATAGCACTTGAGCCGTCTCCTACGGATACCATACTCACAACGGAGCCGACACCGACGACAATCCCTAAAATTGTTAGAGCAGAACGGAGCGGATTTCGCCGCAAACTCGAAATCCCTAAAATGATACATTCAATTAAATTCATTAACAGTGCCTCCTAATCGGTACGTAAGGCCTCAATCGGTGAAAGTGCTGACGCTTTTATTGCAGGATACAAGCCGAACGAGATACCAATTACAGCTGAAAATGACACGGAAATTAATATCCATTGTGTTGAGATGACCGAGGGCCATTCAGGGACAATTTGAACGATTTTGACAGCGAGAATTGCCATCCCTTCGCCAGCGAACATGCCTACCAAGACACCGATTGCCCCTCCGACAGCACACATCGCAACGGCTTCTATTAAGAACTGTATCAGAATGTCCGCACGTTTCGCACCGACTGCTTTTCGGAGCCCAATCTCGCGGGTTCGTTCGGTTACAGCGACGAGCATCATGTTCATAATGCCGATGCCGCCGACGAGGAGCGAGAACCCCGCAATACTCCCGAGGGCAATTTTTATAACCTTACCGATTTTCTCCAATTGCGCCATACCTTCGCGCATATCCCTGAGCGAAAAGAAATCGTCTTGGTTTTTATGCCGTTTCCGCATAACGGCTTTCACCTCTTCAATCGCTTGTGGGACCTCTTCAACGGTATTCGCGTGGACTGAAAGCATCATAATCCTATCATTGCCTGTGAAACGTTTCTGTGTTGTTGTGAGTGGGAGAAAGATCATGTCATCCAAATTCCACCCAAATCGTAGGCTTCGCCCGCGGGGGGCCATCGTTCCGACGACGGTAAACCGCTCTGTTAAGCGATTTTCTTCCTTTCGCCCGTACCGGCTATATCGATCTCCGCCTCTGCTAATCTTAATTTCTTGACCTATGGGTGAGGCGTTACCGAATAAGGTCATTACAACCTCTGTACCTAATACACAGACTTTTGTTTCGTTTACAATATCTTCTTCAGAAATGAACCGGCCTTGCACAATGTCCCAATCCATCGCCTCCGCGAACGTGTGGTTTACACCGTTATAGCCTGTTCGTGCTTCAGAGCCGTCGGCGACTTGGACGAGGACACCTCGCCATTCTGGAATTCGCGGCACGACAACCTCCACTGATGGACATTCCGCCTCAATTGCCAACACGTCTTCAAATTCAAAATATTCGTTGCTACGGTTCGGCATCCAACGGCTTCCAACCCGTTTGTAAGAACTGCGGTACATCGTGAACTGATTCACACCGCCTAATTTCTCAGCATCTTGCAGCACAATCGCCTTGGCACCGTCACCGATAGCGATCATCGCGAGTACCGCGGCCACACCGATAATAATCCCCAGCATAGTGAGTAAAGAGCGGAGTTTGTTGCTGCGAATCGCAGCAACTCCAACGGATAACCCTTCAAATATACGCATTTCTCGCCTCCCAATTAAGTGTGTTTCTATGCTTAATATTTAGACAGAGAAATGGTAAATGAAGTTCGCTTTTTTTTGCAACGATTTTCTTTTTAGCCGCGATTCCGAATTCCGATGTTTATCTCATAAAATTGGCTATTTTTTTAGACGCAATCGCGTAAAAATAGTTTAGTGTTTTCGCCTTGTATGAGGCTGTTTTATTCAGTGCGAAGTGCCTCAATTGGGGAGAGCGACGACGCTTTTACCGCGGGATATAACCCGAACAAGATACCGATCACAGCCGAAAACGATACTGAAATTATAACCCATTGGGTTGAGATAACGGCGGGCCATTCGGGCACGATTTTAGCGATTTTGACCGCGAGCATTGCCATGCCTTCACCCGCAAAGATCCCCAATCCAACGCCGATTGCGCCGCCGACACTGCATATAACAATGGCTTCCATCAAGAACTGTGCCAGAATATCGAAGGGTTTAGCACCGAGAGCTTTACGTAAGCCGATCTCGCGGGTGCGTTCACTGACAGCGACGAGCATCATGTTCATAATGCCGATGCCGCCGACGAGGAGCGAGAAGCCTGCAATGCTGCCCAAGGCAATTTTAATCATCTTACTGATTTTCTCTAACTGTGCCATGCCTGAACGCATCTCGAAGATTCCGACGAATTTGTCGTCGCCTTTATGCCGTTTTCGGATAACTGTTTTTACCTCTTCAATCGCCTTCGGGACATCCTCGACGGTATGCGCGTAGACAACAATATCCTGAATTCGGTTATCGCCCGTGAAACGTTCTTGGACTGTGGAGATGGGTATAAAAACGAGATTATCGTAACTCCAACCGAACCGGAGGCTTCGCCCGCGGGGCATCATCGTTCCGACGACCGTAAAACGTTCCGTAGAGCGTTTACTGTCTCTACGTCCCCATCGATCATAACGGCCACTCCCTTTTGCGATTTTGATCTCCTGTCCCAAAGGCGACTTGTCGCCGAAGAGTTCAGTAACGACTTCTTCACCGAGTACACAGATTTTTGTTGCGTTTTGAACATCTTCGTCTGTAATGAACCGTCCTTCTTGAACATCCCAATCCATTGCGATTGGATAGGCAGCATCTACGCCGTTATAACCTGCGCGGGTTTCGGTTCCGTCAGCGGTTTGAATTAACAACCCTTTCCAATCTGGGATTCGCGGCGTGACTGCCGTTACCGACGGACATTCGGCTTCAATCGCGAGTACATCCCCATATTCCATGTATTCGTTGCTACGGATGCGAATCCATCGTCCCCCTTCTCGTTTATACGAGGTGCGGTACATTGTAAACTGGTTCGCACCCCCCAATTTCTGTGCGTCTTTTAGCACAATTATCTTTGCTCCGTCCCCGATAGCGATCATCGCGAGGACTGCCGCGACACCGATGATGATACCGAGCATCGTCAGCAGTGAGCGCATCTTGTTCGCTCGGATTGCGGAGAGTCCAATGGATAGCCCTTCAATTAGACGCATATAGTGTTTCCAAATCCTTTGAGATTATGCATTTATTTTAATCACGTTGTTTGGATTAGTTAGACGTAATTAAGCGAAATAGGTTTATAGGGGTTAATCTCTGATGCTGGATTATAGTAAAACCTATAGTTAATTGGGCACTCTCAAACAGTCTGAATACCTATAACAGGCATTCAGACTGGCACAAACTGGGAAGTTTATGCTACAAAGATGTTCACTTATTTATGGGCTTCACTATAATGTGGGTTCTGGGGATAGAAATGAAAAAATTAAGGCGCGCTTTCCGAGCGCGCCTACGAGAATAGTTGTTACTTGAATGATCTTAATTTAGTCTGTGCGTAGTGCTTCCTTAGGTTGGAGCATAGAGGCTTTTATGGCTGGATACAGCCCAAACGAGATACCAATCGCCGCGGAGAAAGATACCGAGATGAGTACCCACTCCATAGAGACAACGGCGGGCCATTCTGGAACAATTTTAGCGATTTTGACAGCAAGCATCGCCATGCCTTCGCCAGCACAGATGCCCAAACCGACACCGATTGCCCCTCCGACACCACACATGATAACGGCTTCCATTAGGAACTGTGCCAAAATATCAAAAGGTTTAGCACCGAGAGCCTTGCGCAAGCCGATCTCGCGGGTGCGTTCACTCACAGCGACGAGCATCATATTCATGATGCCGATGCCACCGACGAGGAGCGAGAACCCGGCGATACTCCCTAAGGCGACTTTAATCACCTTGCTGATTTTTTCTAATTGGGCCATGCCTGAATGCATCGCCCGAATTCTAACGAAGTCATCTTGGTCTCTATGTCGTTTTCTGATGACTGTTCTCACCTCTTCAATCGCTTTCGGGATAACGTCGATGGTGTTGGCGAAAACCATAATATCGTCAATCCTATCGTTACCCGTGAAGCGTTCTTGTACGGTTGATATGGGGATAAAAGCGAGATTATCGTAACACCAGCCGAACTGGAGACTGGTGCCCCTTTGTATCATTGTACCAACAACCGTGAGGCGTTCGGTGGATCGCCTGCTTGCCCTCCGTCCCCATTGATCGCGGTAGCGAATCCTCTTGACGATTTTGATTTCTTGTCCTATAGGGGATTTATTACCGAACAGTTCGGTGGCGAGTTCATCACCCAGTACACAGATTCTTGCTGCGTTTTCGACATCCTCATCTGTAATGAAACGTCCGTGTTTGACATCCCAATCCATTGCGGTTGTATAGGTGGCATCTACGCCGTTATAACCGGCGTAGGCTTCAGTACCATCCGGGGCTTGAAACAGGATGCCTCTCCAGTCGGCAAGTCGAGGCGTAACTGCGCTTACGGATGGACATTCTGCCTCAATTGCCAATACATCGTTATAGTCCATGTATTCATTGCTACGGATGCGGACCCATCTATTATTTTCCCGTTTGTAGGATGTATGATAAAGGGTGATGCGTGTCGCACCCCCTAACTTTTCTACATCCTGTATTACAATTTCTTTAGCACCATCGCCAATGGCGATCATTGCCAGGACCGCTGCGATACCGATGATAATTCCTAACATCGTTAATAGTGAACGCATTTTGTGCGCTCGAATCGCAGCGACCCCAATAGATATTCCTTCAATTAAACGCATGTTTTCTCCTAAGTATTTTAACGGATCTATTGGTGTATTTTTGATATGTCATTAAGAACACAGGGGTATTTGACTGACTTAACGGAGATAGGTTTAAGCAAGTTTCACATAAAGCGAAAAGGGTTTCTTGTTTTTTGGGAGATATGTTAGGATAGTGCCAGTGATTGACCTGAAGGGAAGCTGCTGAAAATGCTGAGCATCTCGGAACCAGTTTCTCAGTCAATCTATTCGGTTCAGCATGGAATATCTGATAGGTGTGTCTCTGACTTTTCATTTTTTTAAACCTTTTTCTTCAAAATCTACCTCTTTATTTCGACTAAAGTTTGGATAATTTTAAGATGACCAAAGGACCCTATTAACCACCATCTAAGGAAACGCGCCAATGTCTAAATGTATGCTATCAATTCTTGCATTGTTCCTTGCCAATTTAATATCTTTTTCTTCTTTCACAACAGTTTTAGCTGACGAGAACGAGCAGGCAAATCACACCGAACCCGTAGATATAGACCCCAAAGTTTTGGGAGTTGTCCACGCGAAAGAGCCTACGTTTATCGCGTTACCGCCTGGTGCAGTCGCCCGGTTTGGGAGAGGCGGTGGGTCGGATGTGGCAATATCGCCGGATGGTGACCTTGTTGCTGTCGTGTCTAACATTGGTGTGTGGCTCTACTCTGCCTACACCGATGAATTTTTGTCGCTGCTCGCCTCTAAGGGTGAGAATATTCCGTCAACGGGTGTTTTTTCACCCGATGGCACCCTTCTCGCTACGAGTGCTGGCAGAACTGCTATCCGATCTACAAAAACTTGGCAAGATATTGCAACACTGAGTACAGTCAACGCAACATGCCTCACATTTTCGCCTGATGGTACCCGCATTGCTGTCGGTATGAGTGGACGGCAGCCGACGCTTCAAATATGGGATATAGCGACAAGGAAACCTATTGCAACATTCATGGGACACAAGCGCGGTATTCAGTCTCTCGCCTTTTCGCCTGATAGCCGTCTGCTCGCAAGCGGTGGTTCTGACGGCGTTATCTATTTATGGGGGAGGTAACACCTGATGGGTAGCGTTTCAATCTCTTGGCTTTCGAGTTATATATCGGGTACATATTTG
The DNA here is from genome assembly GCA_009845545.1 of Candidatus Poribacteria bacterium. Lineage (GTDB taxonomy): Bacteria > Poribacteria > WGA-4E > WGA-4E > WGA-3G > WGA-3G. The sequence goes on along the minus strand of VXZK01000280.1, from coordinate 3,553 downwards.
CGAAATGTGCATCTCGAAGATTGCCCTGTATCGTCACGAGCGGGCGATAGTTTTCTGATAACGTGCTTCCATCTCAGGGCCCTGTGCTTGTAAGTATTCCTGCTCCGAATGGCGTGCAGCCTCGGTGGAAGGTGGGTGCGGAATGTCAATGTCTGCCGTGCTAATCTGGTCGTTGCCCCATTTATATGCGACGATTTCACCTTTGCTGATGATGAGGTTCATACCGACGTTTGCTTCTACAATCGGTACGCCGTTTTCGCGTGCTCTGGCGAGAACGGTTTGATTTTGTGATTTACCTTTTGAACCATAGGAAGGGATCAACAGGAATTGCGCCCCATCTAAAACCAGCGTCCGCGCAATCAATGGATTCCACCGATCATTACAGATTAGGATACCCGCACGTCCGAAGGGTGTATCAAACGCACGAATCGTCTCGCCGATGCAGTTGAAGTTCCACGATGGATGTGTGCCTTCGGCGAACTGTGTTTTGTGATAGGTGCCGCGTATCTCACCATCGCTGTCAATAAACACAGCAGAATTATAAACAGAGTTACCACACTGTTCAGCGAAGCCGAAACAGAGACAGGTCTTAAGTTGGCGTGCAAGCCGTTGGAATCGTTGGATATATCCGCCATCAAGCGGTTCCGCGATGTCAAGCATTGCTTCAGGGGTGGTTCTGCCTTCAATGACATCCATGACGACATAACCTTCTAATACGCCTTCGGTTGCCAAAATGAGTTGCGGCATATCCTTGGCGGCTTCAACGAAGAAAGCCTCCAATTTATCAGCGTTGGAGGCTTTATCCCATTTGATAGGTTTGAGCGAAATTGCGGATACTTTGATTGATTGATACATAGGTTCTGAAATATCTAATAAAGGGACACCTATTTCGGATAGGCGGTGTCAAGGGAGAGGATCGCATAACTGGTTGCTAACACAGGTAGTGCTTCCATCCAGCGGCTATTCTCATTTATCCAGAATCCTTCAGGTTTCTGTACCGCAATCAGTTTTTCTGCGAATTCACGGTACCAATCGTGTGTGATACCTTTTGCGTCTACAAAGGTGGGTTGACCGTAGAGTCGCAACGCTTTCGCCATTGTGTGATAGTTATAGTAAAGCCCTTGGGCACCCATGCCGTAGTTCTCTTCGAGGGTGAAGTGCTCCTGTATCCACTTGAAAGCGGCTTGGACGCGTTCGTCATTTTTATCAACATTTGCGTAGATGAAGCTCAGCAATCCGGCATACGTCATGCTGGCATAAGAGCGCGGGCTTCCTGCGGCATCTGTTCCGGCTTTGCTTTCACCGTCAGGCGAATAGATGAAACCACCATCGTTACCTGCCCACGACTGATCGTTACTTTCACTGCGGTTCTGGGCGCGTTCAAGGTACTTAATCGCCTTGTCCCAGACTTCTTGATCATCGGAACCGCTCTCTTTGAGTGCTTGAATGGCAATGTTCAGATTGGACAGATCTTTCACATCCTGACGGCTACCGTAGCCGATCCCACCAAAATAAACGCTCTCCTCATCTGTGACCTGCAGTCCTTTCAAGAAGCCTTGCGCTTTTTTAATAACTTCGTCATATTTCGGGTTGCCAGTTGAGGAAAGAGCCATGATGGAAATAGAGGTGTTGTAATTCGGCAGTGCGGGTTGCATCTCAGCATCATAGATTGCACCGTTGGGCTGTTGCATTGCAACCAATCGCTGAAGTCCCTTTTGGATAAACGGGTGGTCCGCCTCTGCGTATTTATTTTCTGGATGTCGTAAAAAGGCGGTCAGTGCAAGAGCCGTTATTCCGGGATGATTGGCGAAGAGTCCGTCCTCAGCTTGTTGTCCCTTTAGCCATTCCAACCCTTTGTCAATGCTTTCGACAACCTGCTTGTTTAAGTCTGTATATGTTAACGTGTCTGCTGCGTGATGATCGGCTATACCGTTCTGTAAAACGGCAAATACGAGGAGCAATATCAGTATGAATCCATACTGTGTTTTCGTTTTCATGGTGTCTCTCCCTTATGACCAGTTGTTTGTGTCATACTGTGTAGCAAATACGATGCCAATTTAGAAAGACTATTACTGCGCTAATTCTCAGAATTCAAGGGATAATTCTGTCAATAACTGAACACTGCTGTTTATAATCTGAACAGTTTACCTCTTATAGTAAAACCTATAGTTAATTGGGCACTCTCAAACAGTCTGAATACCTATAACAGGCATTCAGACTGGCACAAACTGGGAAGTTTATGCTACAAAGATGTCCATTTATTTATCGGCTTCACTATAAAGTCCCCCTGATAAGGGATTTAGAGGGTTATTCCTACGAGATTCGCACGGTTTCGCCTGTTTCTGAAGACTGCATCGCTGCGTCGTAGACCTGCATGACTTTTCGGATTTCCTCAGGTTTGACAACCAATGCCTCGCCTTTGTTCAGTACGTCTGCGATGTTCTGATAATAGGATTTCCATGTCGTCTGGACACTTTCGACGACAATTTCACGGTTCTCGCCACCCGCCTCGGTCCAGACTTTTGCATAGTTTTCGGGGTCTTGCTGCGCGGCATCAATGTCCCCGTCGCGCATCGGTCCCTCCTGTGGGTCGAGTCCGTATTTGATTAACCCCCCTAAATCCCCAACGATATACCAGCGCGGCTTCTCTGCCTTGGAAAGGTTGCCGATCTCAATCTGATACCGGACATCGTTTTCAAACTTAATGATGAGGTTGCCGTAGTTGCCGATATCTGTGTCCCATTTTGTGTTGTAGTGAATATCACAGAAGACAGATACAACGGGTGCCGTTACGAGCTGCAGTGCCTGATCGACGAAGTGTGCGGGCCAGTCGTAAAGGATACCACCACTCTGACTTTTGATGCCACGCCAACCGCCCGGTGCGCCGTAACGCATAATCGCAACCTGATAGAGATAAGGAGTTCCGAGCAAACCGTCGTCAATAATTTTTCTGACGGTATTATAGTCCCAATCCCATCTGCGGTTATGAAAAACGCTGAGCAAGACATCGTTCCGTTGACTCGCGGCGATCATTGCGTCCGCTTCTTCGGTATTCATCGCCATAATTTTGTCTGTGACGACGTGCTTGCCAGCATCCATTGTTTTGATGGCGAGTTCGGCGTGTGTATCGTGTGGTGTGGCTAATACGACGAGATCAATGGCATCATCTGCGATGACTTCGTCAATTGTTTGATAGTTTTGTGCGTTTGGGTATGCTTCACGTGCAGCCTCACGGCGTTCAGCATTCCGCGTGGCAATAGCGTAAAGGTTCAATCCATCTGCCAAGTTGACGAGGTATGAATGAAAAGCGCGTCCAGCGTATCCGTAACCGATAACGGCAGTATTTACCATAATTAGTTTTCAGTTTTCAGTTTCCAGTTTTCAGTTACTCTCTCGTGACAGGAGTTTTATCTATTACTGCCACAAGGTATCTCTGACTGAAAACCGATGACTGATGACTGAGGACTCCTTTATCTAAAAGTGAATTTGCACAATTTATATAGTAGATTCTGTAATTACTTATACACTCAGCATCGGTGCGGTTAGGAAACCG
>VXZK01000085.1 GCA_009845545.1 Candidatus Poribacteria bacterium | reverse complement strand
AAAAACCTGAAACCATTGTTATTGACGAACTCGCTGAGCATCTGGGCTCTATCGGTGCTATTCACTACACCTCCCCTCAAATTAGACCCGGATAATTTGGCGAAGGTATTGTAAAAATGGATATTGCGTAAGTCCTGATAGGTTTCAGATGCTTACGGAATTCTGAGAAAAATTCCGCACTCCAGCGGAGTGCTATATCTATAGAAAACCGTAGAGCCATCCTCTTGCACTCCAGCGGAGTGCTATGTGTTTTCAAAGGATACATCGCATCTGTGGAACATATACAGGGATTCTGTGAAAGTTTTGGGGTTCGCTTACATTCAAACCAACTTGGAAATTGTCCAAAGGTTAGTATAGTAATCATTTAGAAATGGTATAAGCAAATGGGCATTCACACGGGCAAAAACTCAAAGTTTGCAGTTTTGTCCGATTGGGGGACTGTTATCCCTTAATATTGGTAAAAGATATTGATGGAGAAATCTAATGATGTTCACCAGATTAACTATTGCTTTGTGTGCGCTAATACAGGCGATTGTGGTATTTAATGCTCACAGTTATAGCAGCCAGTTGCCACACCACCAAGATAACGACTATTTCGTTCGCCCTATTCAGGACAGTGATTATTTCGTTTACCCCATTAAGGAAACGGTTGGATTCGTGTATAGCGGCAGATATCACTATTCCAAACATCTGGATAATTGGAAATGGATTTCATTCGGAGGATATAGTGTTCGCTACCAAGGAAAAATAATACGCATCTATAGGTACTGCTCCGATCAACACAACGGGCATCGAAAGCACCACCGCCGCGTGTCGGGTAAGCATAGATGGACCCTTGCCCAACCATGGCGGGCCCAATCATGGCGGATAGACACACCCCCGTCATTCCTTCGTCCGTTATGCAGCTGCTATAGATGTATAGTCGCCCCACGATTGAAAAAACTGAGTTTACGAAGTGGAAGCATCCATTATGTCATTTACTACAGCGGGCATGCGGAAATTCATAAGGATGAGGAAACGGAACATCGTGTTAAGCCAAAGCCGAAAACGGAACAGTTAGAACAACACAGCGGAAAACGACCCCGCACGAGGAGAAACCATGTTTATACTGACAGGCGGCATCCCTATCGTAGAGATGGCGATAGCCTTCGGAATCGGTCGGTTGATCTCCGACGGTGTCAAGAAGGCAGACGCTAAGAACGCCAACGCGCAGATACCTGCGGCAGCAGCAGCCATCACGATGCCAGAAAATAACAGAAGCAACCGGCAAACAGAATCGCCGCCAGGGTTAGTCAACGCGTTAGGCGAACCCCTCAAGACTTCAAACTCCGACCTCGGAAGCCGACCGGAACATGGAAGTCCCGGTTCATCTGGCGGGTCTTCTGTGAAGCCGCGTCGTGAAATTTCCAATTTACAGGTTGGAAAAAACATCACGGGTGAGGACCACGGCTATATTCTGGCAGGTATTGACGAGGAACGGCAGAAAAAATATGGAGAACTGGTTTATGAACATACAATTTATCCGCCCGAGGTCATTCGTATCGAAAGCACAGGGAAACCTAAATGGGGATTCCTGCTTGTCGAAAAACTCCCACGCTGGCGGAAGATCGTCAGGGGGATCGCAGGATTTGTTACATTCGCCGGGGGTACCGCACTTCTAGCGCCCTATATTGGACCGATACCCGCTGCAATTATCAGCGGTGCTACGGCTTTCGGGGTGCGGAAATTGTTTACTTTGGGTAGGTCCGTCCGTTTTGAAGCAGAAACGGATGCACTCTACCTCACAAACGGCTACGCACCGAAACGGGACTACGATATATTTGAACGTCTTGTCCGAGAGGCTACCGACAAAATCGTGTCGAATGCTGATGTCCGAATGTGCCTTCAGCATTAATGGGCAGCCGCGAAAAACTTCAGGATCGCTGCATATATCAAGTCAGGACTTACGCAAAATTGGGTCAGAACGTCTATCTATCAGGGTTCGGTGCAGTTAGATGAAGTTTGATAAAATATTTCGGTAATTCTATATTTTCCCAGGCCCGGTAGGTTCGGTTTGCAACCGAACCGGACTGCCCAAGAAATTACCGAATTAAAAAATCAATCTTCATGAAACCCCACCTACCCTACCAGGAGAGTGCGTAAGTCCTAAAGTCTTAATGTTCAAGTTTGGCATCCCCAAACAGGTTGGAAAGTTGGAAGTGTTCTGTCCGCATTCAAATGATGGATAGAATTTTTCGTAGGGGCGGGGTTTCCCCGCCCGATGCATCAATCATTTATGACTTGACGAAGCAATAGGAGGAAAATCAATGGCAAACTTTGTTGCATCTGGGTTTAAGAAGAGTCATCCTATCCAAATCGGGCACGGTTCCTTGCTCCCGAGCGAGATCACTAAACGGGCATGGCTCGTTCTTCTTAGAAATATCCAATCCGAAGAAAAACCTATCTCGCTGCCGATACGCATTCATCGCGGCTATTTTGATAAAGCCCATGACTACAGCGACACTTACCCTGATCGCTTGTTTTCGCGTTGGGTCGGGGATGCAGATGGTGAAATTGTGTTCGATACCACCTGTGAAGGGACACCAAACATGGTCGTTTGTTGTAAAAGTGGTGAAATTCTTCACGGTGAAGAGGTTATGATGACTTTCACGCTTGACGATGTCACGACCGTTAAAAGATGTCAAAACGCGCTCTCTGTTTCAACCGGAGGTGCCGTTAGCACAGTCACGTTTGGTGCCTTCTCGTTGTTTAGCGACTTGGTTCCAGTCTGGGCAGAAGTTTCAGCTCTTCTCGGCTTGGCAGCATCTTGCCTCCAAGAACGCGTCCGATGTCTCATTGAATTCAAGCCGATCGGGTCGGAAGGCGCGACTGATGCCGAAAAACACCCCTTCATCATCGCAGATATCCCAGAGATCGCTTTCATTTTATTAGATGCCTGTATACACCAACCCTTCTGGCAGTCTGAACCCGTGACCGCACAGCAGGAACAGGCTTCTTCAGAGGAACCCGTTGCTGATGGTGTATAACAGGGTATTACCAGTAATGTTGAAGTGGATGATCCACGATGGGCATCTACTTCATACGTGCACACTCCAGAGGGAATCATGGCGACTACATTCAAATTTCACGTTCAGCACGGCTCCGACTCATTCCGAAAAGGAATAGGACAGCTACACGTTGAAGAGGAGACGATTCGGCTCGAATTGCCGACGACATCGGAAAAACAGATCCAAATATCCCCAGCAATTCGGAACGTGAGGCTGTGTGATACATCCAGGGGTTTGAAAGAGATGCTTCAGACTTGGACATTGCCCACGTGTGAAATTGACCTCTCACGTTTTCCAATGTTCCTCGCGTTCGCGTTGATAATTCTGATGGTCCCAGTTCCAACAACACTACCGTGGGAGTCGGTTTTCAAAGGGATCGCCATCGCTGGATGCTTTTTCTATTGCCTCGTTGTGCCGTTAGTCCGACTGCTGATTGAGTTTGAAGACGACACATATGTGTGTGGTGACATCGCCGAAAGTATTTTGGAGGTGCATCATACGCAGATTTTCCGATAGTTTGGACAATTAAGGCTACAATTTTGTATACGGAAACCCCAAAACATGGATGTCTACTCTGGGGCATCTCCCTGTTTTGTTTGTTGCGAAGGGATCGGTGCCTTTCAGGAGCCTCCCTGATTTTTTTCCTTGACGAAAATATTTGATGTGTGTTAGACTCTCTAATATAATACCATTTCTGTTAATAATAGGACTTACGCATCCCCTCTTAAAGTCCCCTGATAAGGGGGAGCG
>VXZK01000003.1 GCA_009845545.1 Candidatus Poribacteria bacterium | reverse complement strand
CACCAGTGTAACATTGAAGGTATAAACGGTATCGGCGTAACCATAATGGCCGTAAGGGTTTGTAGACATTTTCTCTGATTTTCTTTTTTGTAAAAAAAATAATTCGGTAAACAATGTAACATTCTACTAACGTGAGTCCCGTAGGTTAGGTTGAACGGATACCCCCAAAACTCTGAAAACTAACACAAGCCTAAACTCTCTCCATAGATCAGATATGAAACAAAAAACCGAGTGAAACCCAACGCCTTTGCGGTTTCTGAGAGCCTGACAGTGTGAAGTTGGGTTTCACTGTGTTCTTGATTACGGACAACAACCCGCTGGGTTTGAGAGATTTTTGGAAAACACATCTGCCTTCTGAGTTCCGTTCAACCCAACCTACGGGACTATACCTGTAAATTGTGCTATTCATACAATTCTGTCGCCGTTTCACCGCGCGCAAAACGATGAGCCGTCTGGACAGCAGAATCGTTCCCCGCATTCCTGCGAATATCCGTTGCCCAGCGCGCCAAGCCAACGATAAGCTGATTTCTGGCAGGATGCGACTCACACCTTTTCCACTCATCAGACACAATATAAATTGAACTGAGGAGCTCATCACCGTTATCATCCTTGAGGATACAGAGTCCCATTTCAGCCACTAACCGCTCCGCGGAACCTCCCGCATTCAGATACTCACGGGTACGCCGCCCAATTTCTTGGATGCGGACAGATTCAATACCCTCTAAAATTTCGGCGATCGCTGCATCTTCATCAAACTCTATAGGCGTTGTAGGTGCTCTCGACTCTGTGATCGGTTGATGCCGAATGTTAAGCCATCGGTTGTTGAAAAATCGCCATGCGGCATGGTAGAGTGCCTTCGCAGCGACTTTGGTGCCACCGTACCGAAGCACCTTTCTCACCGTCGATCCCAACTCCATCTCATCTTTTAGATCCCACCACCCCGGACTCATGTTGACAGGTGTCCGTGCCATCCGATCCGCGGCTGTCATGACCATAGTTGTCGCGAGTGTGTTAATGGGGACCCCAGCGGTAAGATTTTCCGTGACAGCATCGAAAACTTCATCGAGATCGCCACTCACGAGCGCTGCTGAAAATGTATCTTCATCGTAATCAGCGGCACTCTCAGCTGGTGTGCCTTGCGGCAGCTCATCAAAGATATGCGCAATTTCTTGCATTTTTTGGATAGCTTCACGGTGAAGTTCGCCGGGTCTACCGCGCCCTTGCCCAAGTGTTTTTGCGCCGAGACTGCAGACTAATTCGCCCGTTAACTCCCATCCAAATCGCTCTTGTAATTCAGCCAGGTGTGCGAGATTGATGAGGTTGTTAGAATGGTTAAGGAAAAATGATTCAACCGCACATTCAAAGAAAAGCGGAATGATTTTCTCATCATGTCCGCCTAAATGTCGTGCAGTGATAAGACATTTTTCAATACCCTCCCACTCCTTATCGGTAGTGAACACACGAATCCAGTCTTCGAGTTGCTGCCAGTCAATCGGAGGTGGAAGCGGTTGACGATCGGGTCGATCACCGAGTCTGCCAGCTGCGCCCGAGGCGGTCATCATCAGGGGGATGAGCCGGTCTTCGGGGTCATACATGTGCGCGACCTTAAGTCCGTTCATCATCATTGCTAACTTTCTACCGCCATTGAAGGCATCCTCATCTGTAGAGATATGCCGTCCCATGTGCCGCACCATGATTTCCAACGTCTCTTCTTCCGAAACGCCCCTCGCTAACATAATGGCAATCGCTTTAGAAAGCGTCCAGCTGTCGTGGGAGAGTAACCCCTCTTTCAATAACAAAAAATGGGCATCATCGCGCTTCTTTCCACCGCTGGCAACATCTACATAGATATCGCCGTTGCGAACTTCAACGGGGAACGTGGCAAGATCATCACAACCGCCGGTGAAACATCCGCCACCTTCCATGTCGTAACTCCAACCGTGCCAATCACACGATAAAACACCTTTCCGGACGCGACCTCTCACCAATGGATAGCCCATGTGTGGACACTGGTTATCTGTGGCGTAGATAGCACCTTCATGCGCAAAGAGCGCGATGCTATGGCCTTCAACTCTGACTGCCCTCGGTTTGCCTTCTGCGACGTCGCTGAGGGCAGCGACTTTGACGAAATTTCCATTCTCGGATAACACTATATTTTCTCCTATTATGTCATCGGTTAGTTGCGGAATCGGGGTTAGAAACCGCTCCTACAAAAAAAACTATTCCATCAGTGCTAATTCTGTTAGAAATGTTGCAACCGTTTTCCGTTTTGCTTTCTTGGCGTAATCCAGCGGGGTTTGTCCCGTATCATCACGGGCGTTTGGATATGCGCCGTGTTCAATCAACAATTTCGCTTGGTTTTTACCGACACCCTTCTGCGCAATGAAGTGTAGCGGCGTTTGCCCTTTATCATCGGTTACATTCGGGTCAGCACCGTTTGCCAATAAACAGGCGACCCCGTTTGTCAAACCCCGTTGTGCAACCCAATGCAGCGGTGTCCACATCCCACGCCGATGCTTTTGAGGAGCGTTGATGTCCCAACCTTTGGTAAGCAGCCCTTTCACGAATGTATCAAACCGTTTGGGTCCCTGCCCAACAAGCACATACCAATCTCGCAGATTGATCTCATAACCTGCGTCAATCAACAGATCAACAATTGCCATCTGCTTAGATTGAAGTGCGATCTCAAGCAGCGGCATGGTGGGTCCAACCTGATAGGCGTAGACATGCCCACCGGGAACTTCCGCAATTGGAGGCGACGCCAATGTCGGTATCACATAGCCTTTAGGCGATTTCACATTAATCCGGAGCGTGAGGAGTTCCGGATCTTTTTCAAATTCCGCCTTTGCGCGTTCAACATCACCCATCGCACAATAGAGCACAACATCTGCTTCAGCGCCCTGTTCAAGGAGATAGCGACACACTTCAGGTCGTCTGCGCAGCGTCCATTGTGCTGCGGTCCCATAATGGTCGCGATCGCGTAGATTTATGTCCGCGCCATGCTTGAGGAGCAGTTCAGCAATGCGAGGGGTCGCTGCGAAATGAAGCGGCGACATACCGTCGCTCCCCAGAGCGTTGACAACCTCTGGGTTTTCACATATCAACGCAGCAAGCGTGTCATACATATCTAAACCCGCGGCGGAATGTGCGTCAATTGTTGCACCCTGTTCAATGAGGTATGCCGCGAGTTCTCTGTTGTAACTTAGCATAGAACCGGCAGCGTGCTGAAGTGCTGAAGTTCCGCCTGCCCACCAAGAACTCTTGGCGTCAATGCTTGCCCTGGCATCAAGCAGCACTTCAATGAGTTCGCGGTTGCCAGATGCAGCGGCAAACACAATCGCTGGTGCATCAAAGGCAAACCAAGGTTCATCAATGAACTCAATCAGTTCATCGTTATCTGCTAACACGGTTTTGACCCGCTCCGCGTCCCCGTTATTCACTGCCTTAATATATTTTGCACGTGGGAAATACCAAGCGTTTTGGCTCATAACGGACTACTCCTCAAAGACCTCAATTGTTGTTCTGCCTTCGGCAAAACGCATCGCGGTCGTTGCTGCGGATTTATTATCCGTGTTTGATCGGATATCTGTAACATAGCGCGCCAATCCAACCAACAGTTGGTACTGTGCAGGATGTCCGTCGGCATGCTTCCATTCTTCAAACACGGTGCGCAGTGTGGGTAGGACCTCACTGCCGGTATCATCCCAGAGGACTGTATGACCGATCTCTTCCATCAGCCGATCCGCAGAATAACCTGCATTTAGGTAACCCAACACCTTTGACCCGACAGCTTGAACGTCGAGCGTCTCAATTGTATCAATAATGTCCTTGAGCCCCTCTGCCTCATTCGCGACATCTAACTTTTCTTGACCCAAGGGTTCGCTGAGATCTCGTGTGGGAATGTTTATCCAGCGATCTGCGAAGATTTGCCACGCAACGTGGAAAACACCTTTCGCCGCAACAAGATTTCCACCAATCTGTTGGGCACTCCGTAATGATGCCGCGAGGTTGAGTTCCGTCGTTAAGTTTTCCCAACCCGCATCTACATTGACAGGTGTGCTTGCCATACGGTCTGCTGCAAGCAAGACCAATGTTGTAATAATTCTGTCTAACTTGACACCATCAACCAAGGCTGTCTGCACCGCCTCAAACGATCGCTGGAGATTGACACTTGTGAGTGCTGCAACGCAACCATCTTCATCAAATTCACCGTTTTCGTCTAAGGTTGCACCTTCAACGGTAGGGAGCATCTCTCTCATGAGCTGAATTGCGTCTCTCCGATACCGTTCAGGATCATCCGGACGGTGCCCGACGAGTTGAGCACCGAGATAGAAGAACAACTCTGCCGCGTATTCCCACCCAAATTCATCAACAACTTCAGCGAGATAACTCACATAGAGCGGAATATGCGGTGCGTCAATAAAATGCGGTTCAACTGCGCATTCAAAGAGGAGCGCGGACAACTTATCTGCCTCACCCTTGTGATATGCGGTGAACAGACACCGTTCAATGCGTCCCGACTGCCCTTCATAAGAGAAATTACGGACCCATCGACTAATCTTCTCCCACGCAACCGGTTCCGGCAGCGGTACAACCTCAAGCCGTTCTGAAGCGGGTCCCGCGGCAGAACACGCCGCAGTCGTAACAGCGATGAGCCTATCGGCACCACTGTATTTGCGTCCGACTTTGAGTCCATTGATAAGTTTGGAGACATCGCTGCCGCCTTCTGCGCCGTGAGAGGTCGCAATGTGCCGACTGACATGCTCCAGAATCGAACCCATGACCTCTTCTTCCGGCACACCGCCCTTCAGTAGCAGTGCAATTGCTTTAGACATCGTCCATCGGTCTTCACTTAATAGCCCCTCTCGGAGGAGCTGCTTATGTTCTTCTGCGCGACGGTAGGTCATATCGCCGGGATCAATCCAAATTTCATCGTCTCGGACTTCAACCGGAAAGACGCGCAAATCATCGCATTCAACATGGAAACAACCGCCTCCCTCCAAATCGAAACTGCGCCGGTGCCAATCACATGTTAAGATACCGTTTCGGACGGTGCCTCGTGTAAGTGGGTACCCCATGTGTGGACACTGGTTATCGGTCGCATAAACCTTTCCATCAACATTGAAAAGCGCGATGCTGCGCCCTTCTCCCATCTGAACCGCTTTCGGTTGCCCTTCAGGCACCTCACGCAACTCGGCGACTTTCACCCAGTTTTGTGTTTGATGCTCCATAATTTTGTGTTCCTCCAAATTGTGCTTCGTACACTATAACCTTAAATAAAAAACACCCACCCAAACTTAACAACTATAAAGTATTATACCACAAAAAACCTAAACTGTCAATAGAAAATTAAAAATAGGTAAGTATAAATTAATTATTGAAAAGATGGTTTTTCAATGACGTTTTTCATTGATATACACGAGAAAAAATGGAGAAGTGTTACAAACAGGACTTACGCAACTCCTTGGTAGACGCGGTTTGAAACCGTATCTACCGCGTGGGGAATGTCCGCAATTCTGTGATTGTGCGTCCGTTTTGTAACGATAGGAACGGATCCTAATCTGAGAAAAGCGTATAACGACTCGGAAATTTCTGATCAGGGGGCCAGTGTTGTTGGAATTTTCTTATATCTATGTCTAATGCCGCAACTGCCTTGTGTACGTCTTCGTATAAGTACGCTGCTCGGTAACAAATCTCTTTTTCAATTTGCTCAAAGGTCATCCCCCCGAAACAGATAGAGCCATGATCTCCGGCTAAACGCTTGGATGTAACTTTCAAAGCGATATGGACGGTCTGTATTTTCTCATCAGAACTTTTTTCACCCCACTCTCTACGTGAGAGTGGGTCCACAACAAAGTAGGCGATCGTTTCCTCCAAAAGCCGTTTGATTTCTTCATCAGGAAACCGTTCGAGTTTCTGCGACGCATCTTTGTCTGTTGTCAGATTGCTTTTTTCCTCCAACGCCTTCTTTAGTCGATCGGATCCTATTTTCAACGCTGCTGCGGTTTTTTCTCTGTCCCAGCCATATTCCTTTTCGATTTCGTGCAGAACTGCTTTAACACTCCCCTTGTAGGTTTTTCCTTTTATAGTGACAGGTTGCGCTTCATCTGTGAGTTTGGAATCTCTTTCACGTCGAAGCGTCGATAATTTAGAGATAGCCTGGTCAATCCCTTCCTGAATACGCAGCTGTAAATCGGGGAATTTTAGTAGCCCCTTTGCCCATTCTCTGTTCCAATTATCAATTTTCTGTTTAGCCTTATTTGCTGCTTCGTGTCCATAATCTGAGAATTTTTCCAACCAATCGTTGATTTCGTGGGTAGCCATGTCAGCAACAAGTTGGCAGAAGACCATAACTGGTAAATCAAAAATGTCCGAGTAGGATGTTTCAGGAATTACCGCAGATATCTTGCTGCCTCCTTGGATTTCTGAGGGTAGGTCTTCTGGTAGAATCGCTTCACCTTTAGCATTTACCACTGCCTGCCTAAGGCAGTGCTCTAACTGCCTGACGTTTCCGGGCCATTCATAGTTTTCCAACAGTTCCTTCGTTTCTTTTGAAACTCCGCGAATTGATTTATCTCGTTGTTCATGCTGAATCAGTTGCAAGAAATGTGAGATAAATAACGGAATATCTTCTTTCCGTTCTCCCAAGGGAGACAGTTGGAATTGGATGACTTTGAAACGATAGTACAAATCTTCACGGAATTTCGCCTTCTGAACCAGTTCATCAAGTTTCTGATTGGTAGCGGCGATAACCCGGACATCTACTTCAATTGGTTTAGTTCCTCCGAGCCTTGTAATCTCTTCATCTTGCAAAGCACTGAGTAATTTCATTTGGCAATCGGGACTCATGTTTCCGACCTCGTCAAGGAACAGCGTTCCTCCATTCGCCTGTTCAAATTTTCCCGGTTTATCTGCTATTGCCCCTGTGAATGCGCCCTTGACGTGTCCAAAAAACTCGCCCTCCAACAGTTCGCTGGGCAGTGCTCCACAGTTAACAGAAACGAAAGACTCATCCTTTCGATCACTTTTTTTGTGAATCAAACGGGCAACCAATCCTTTCCCCGTACCTGTTTCTCCCTCAATCAGTACCGTATTTTTATTGCGTGCTGCTGCTCCAATTTGTTTCTGAAGATCGAGCATCACTTTGCTATTTCCAACAAGTCGGTACTTGGTTGGTTCTCCTTCACGGATTGTCTCTGGAAACAATTCTTCTCGGGGGGACAATCTCCGAAACGCGCTCTCAATCGCACTTTTGACGCTATCCATATCAATAGGGCTCGCGACCGCCTCAAATGCACCACCGGCTATGAAATCTGCTACTGCCATCGAGTCTTTATCATCACTCATTTCTTTATCAACTCCAATCACAACTATGATTACTTTTGAATGTTTACGCTGTATTGTTTCCAACCCCTTAATGCCGAATTCCGCATCCATTAAGACAACATTCAGATCTTTGGATGCAATGCTACTCAAACCTGTTTCAATACCGTTAGCGATAATAGGCGAGTAGCCTTTATTGTTTAGGAACTTTTCAAGTTCAGGATAGGTTATTTCGTTTTTGGCAATTATTAATATTGTTTTCATGACTTTGCCCACCTTGCCCGTTTGTAATCAAAGCGATTCCTCTTTTCTCGCCTCACACAATGCGCGAAAACTTTCAACGATATTCCTTGAAAGACCGGATCGCGCGATAACGCAACAAAAGATCTTAACTCCTGAATGCTCACCCTCAGTTTCGATAAAGCGAATTGTATCACATTCTGGAAAAAATTTCAATATTCTGGAAAAAATTTCAGAGCCTTCAGACAATTTACGCCCAATATTCATTTTTTCCCGTAATGCGATTGGCATGAATCTTGCACAGGTATTATAGAGTCAATCATCTGAGTATACGTTAGTCGGTATTAAATGAGGAAATCAAATGACCGAAAACAATTTTAACAAGAAATCTAAAGAGGGTATGCCTCTGGGTGCCTATGTTCTTGGCCTTGCCTACCAAATAATCCCCGATTTCGATGCAGCGCGGGAAATTCGGGATGAGGTCATGGCGATTGGTCTCAAACGTTGTACCGAATTTGAGGTCAAAACTGCTTGGGAGGGAAGCGAATCCTGGCCGGGTTTAAAAAAAATAACTCGTACCTGCTGTGAACGCATGATGTTACGCCCGATGCGAGAGAACCCGTTGGCGAAAGAGAGATTAAAACAGTGTGGTGATCCGTGGGCGGCTGCTATTGGGAAATTATCTTTTAGACATCGACAAATATTTCTCTTACAGATGGCGTTTGGCGGGAACTCGCGAGCCATACACGGACTTCTCAATAAGCATAGGGCAGAAGACGAGAAAAAACTTACACAAAAAGAGGTCAAAAACCTTCAGGCAGAAACAGTAGCACTTATGGTTGCACATCTACCAGCACCTTATACGATGTCTGATTGAAATTGTAGTATAAACTTTCAGTTCGCATGATCCTTACAAGAACAGTTAAAAGGAGAATTCCCTTGGTTAGAACTACAGATCCCGCGAACCCCATATTGTATGAATGCAGACGCTTCATTCACGATGATAGGGACGCGGAAGAAACCGCGGGCGCTATCTCGGCGCGTGGCGTACCTGTCGAAAGCATGCATCAGTATCTGAAGGCCCGTTGGGATCCCATACCCGACTGGGACGATACTGAGTTCATTCAAGTTCTGAAAGCCGTGGTGAATCCAACTGCCTCAAAGGTGGCAGGCGTTGAAGCCGCAAGGATCGCCTACGATCAACTGGACGATGCCGAGAAAAATCTTTTGAAATTCAAAGTCGATGGGTTATCCGAGGAAGTTATGGCTCAAGCCCTCCAGAAATCGGTTAAGCAAGTTAAAAGCGATGCCAACACAGCAAAGAAAACGTTTTGGCAATTGTTCACGCGGGCGCGATGGTCCACGCTCCCCTATTTCCTTGAAGGGCTTTGTGAAGAAGTTGATTCGCCGGATATGCTCAAAGTTGAAGCAGAATATCGGATGGCGGAAACAGCGTATAACGCATTGGAGCAAAGAGCGAAAGACGTTTTGAAACTGCGGCATTTGGAAGGGTGCTCTGTCAGTGAGATCGCAGCAAAACAGGGGTCACCTATTGAGGCGGTTTCCCGCATCTTAACAGAAGCCCGTGAAGATTTCTGTGATGCTTTTTTATCCGAACTCTATAGCCAGTACATAATGGGACAGTGCATCGTTGAAACAGATGAAAGCGGAACGCCAAAAATCGAAAGCGTGAGAACGAGCAAAATCGAAATAGGTTCTGATGGTGATGGTGAAGATCATACAAGCGATGCTTGGTTGAGACTCCATAAAACGTTTTATAAACTCGTTCCGAATAATTTCCGTAGCTGGGCAACAACCACTGCGAAAGGTCTTAAGCGCGATTCTGAAGATAAACAGAGGCGCCATGATCGACGTATTAAACAATATGGACACCTCGATATGAACCTTGAGGGTGAACACGTCTATGTTTTGGGCTCGGCTGCGGTGCTGCAGCCAGATGAAGCACTGGAAAAAGAAGCACTGGAAAAGGAGGAATTGAGGTCTTTGGCGCGTGAAAGGAGACGTTGGCATGCCTTGCTAACCGAAACCGCCGAGGCGATTTTAGGGACTAAAAAAGCGGAGAAAAAGTTGTATATTTTGGTGAATTACATTCTCCAACCCAAATTAGACGAGCTCAGCGGCGCTAAAGTCGGCGTACCTCACGAATCTCAGATGCCTGGTGAGGCGATGACGATAGCCCACTTTAAGCACTATCAGTCTAAAGCCACGCAGGCAAAGATCGGTGAGGTCATAGATGCCACGGATAGGAGTATCCGCCGCTACCTTGATGAAATCCTCCCCCTTGTGAAGAGATATGCGAAAGCAGTCGGGATCGCAGATGCGGAACTTGTTGAAGGTTGTGCCCCTATAAAAGCATCGGATGTGAAGGAGAAACAGGGTTAGATAGTGGAAAATCAGGATGATAAAGTAGCAGCCTCTTGAGACCTGCTTGAAATTTGCAGATTTGTCCGAATTTGGATGGGTCATTCCTTTAAAGTATTGATAGGGTAAAGTTGAGTTAGCAGAACGGGCTGCAGTCAAAATTGCGTCCGTCCTGTATAGTCGTAAATAAAGAGACGAGGAGAAAATCATGTCTACGAAATCGCAAAATCACGGTGCCGAGTATAAAATCGCGGTGAAATCCGGGAATTTAGCAGGCACGGGTAAAGGGACGATGCAGATTATGCCGACGACTGATGGGCAATTCTCGGTCAACGTGTTACTCCCGGATGAAAAAGGGGTTCTGAAACCCTTAGATTTAACAACTGTGGAACGTGTCGAATTGGTACAGCGAAAAATTGGCTGGTTTGGCAAGAACCAATGGACAAAACCGTTGGTAATCACAGCAGGTAATTTCATCGGGGTTCCGTTCCTTCTTGAGGCACTCGTCGGCGTTCAAGCTGCTGGCACCGCTGCGTTGCTTGCCGGTCTTACTTTGCTGGGGACGACCTATGGGGCTGGGGTTTACACAGGGACACGGCTCACGCGCTTGGCAAGGTTCGTGCTCACCACTGAAGATGAGAAGCATGCTGTTTTAGAAGCTTCGGAGAACGTTTTCTATTTTCTGGATGGTGTGTATACCGCGCCGAACATTCAATTGGAATCTGTAGCCTCTGAAACCTCTGAAGAGCCGGCAGTAGATGAAGTTCCTGAGGCACCGGCAACGGCTCCCGCCCCGGCAACGGCTTAACGGACAGAATAGACGAGTGGGGTTTCGCACCTCACTCGTTGTCTCTTAGAAGGAACCAAAGCAATGCTTCTCTTGAAAGAGCCGAACTTTCCACTTGAGGTACTTAAAGGTACAGCCGCACCTCTCGGTGAGGGGCACGCCTTCTGTATCCGAGAGGTTCCGAGTGATGGGCTCCACGGCTGGTTCACATTTGTAGGCAACAGTCAGCAGCAACAGTTACCACTGACAGATGTATCTCGGCTTGAGATGTCTCGTGGCACGTTGGAGGTAAATCCTCGAAAATGGGCGGCCCCTACGGCGGTTGCAGCACTCAGTCTTTTAACCCCGTTACCGCTGTTCTTGGAATTCATTGGAATTTCAGTCGCAGCCGTGTCCAGTGGATTCGCGAAAGCGCGTGTCCGTTTCGTGTGTGAGACAGTCAGCGGCGATTATTTTACTGGAACCCTTTCTGTAACGGGCTTCGTTGCAGCGAGAACCTTGTGGCAGAAACAGGCAGAATATCGGGTAAACCCGATGTTCCTCAATTAACGTAAAAAGGAGTTAATCATGTCGAAAGATGAAATTAAAGCGATCACTAACCGGGTGAGAGAGCTCGAAGAACGGAACAAAGCGTTCCAGAAACAGACCGAATCACTCGAGAGCGATTTTACTGAAATTCTGCAGATTTTAGAAAAGTTGAGTTCAACAAAATCGAACCCGGATTCAACAGAGGCGGCAGCAGATTATAAGTCGCCCCCATCTCGTAACGAATCCCGGACCGAAACCACAGAAAGCACACAGCGTCAAGCAGTGGTGGAAGGGCACGGTGCGGTGCGAGATCCGGACGGAAATCTGCGAACTTTTACCGCGCAGAGTTTAATGGCGGAAATGGGGCTATAGGTGTCCCCCTTGAAATGATGGATTAGATGGCACAATCCGGTTGCCGTTTAGCACAAGCGTTGATCCAGCAGAAAAGACAGGCGGGGACGACCGCGTCAGCGAAGCGTCCTTGACCGATTCCATCTCAGTACGCGCTAAGGCAAGCAGCACGCTTGCCTTAGCGTCTGTCAATGAGCTGCTGTGAAAGTGTGAGAATCTTCATTGGAGAAAGGAGCTTTACAGATGAACACTCAATCCTACGATAGACGCACGCCGCAGACACGTATTGTAGGGGGCGGTGCCCCCGATGCTTCGATTGATCCGCGAAACAGAGGCGTTGAAGAAGCGAGCCTTGACACTCCGGAACTCGTTCAAGCAATTGCGCACAACCTGCCCGAGGTGGACCCTTCCCAAATTGACCGATTCATCCAGCAGTACCGCCGATTAGAACATCTGAAAGCGTTCTTGGAGTCGACTCCGACTGCCCGGGAGGGGTGTGAACCCTTACTTGATAAAGCGGTGCGTGCGCTCTCCTATCAACGTCCGTACCGAATCGCCCTGGTTGGACGGACAGGTGTTGGCAAAACGCAAGTGCTGAATACCTTAGTCGGGAGAGAACTCTTAGCCAGTCAACAGGGGCAACCCGTGACGGGCACTGTTACGGAAATTTTCCAAGACACCTCCGATAGCGAAGAGCGGGCAGTTATCCGGTACAGAGATATGGAAAATATCCGCAGCCTCATCCAACGGGAACTCATTGAGCGGTTTGGATTAACCGATGCGGATTTCGTGATGCCAGACGAACTGAGTGGAGAATTTGCGACTGCGTTTCGAGAGATAGAACCCCCTGTGGGCAATGATCCAGAACGCTTTAAAAATGTGCAAACCGCGCTTGCAAATGTGATGGATCAGTATCTGCGTTTCAAAGATGAGGAGTTGCCGACAGAATTCTGCTTGACAGATAATGCCGCGTGTGCGAAACTGAATGCATTGATTACAGAGAACAGCGAACGGAATCAAGTCGACAAGACGCGAATCGTCGGGTTAATTCACTCGGTGGCTTATTATATTCACGGCGACGTTGATCAGGAGAGCGTGCCGGAACTGAGGCTTCCACGGAACACCTGCCTTGTCGATCTGCCCGGTATTTCAGGGTCACCCTTGCACGACATTATTATCGCTGAAGGGATTCAGGATGCCGATGCCGTGGTGTTCATCGTGAATCCGAAGCGGGTGGGTCAATCGGATGAGAAGGCATTGGTAGGTCGGATTCGAGAGGCTATCGGTCTTAATGGCGAGTTGGATGCTGCGGAACAGATATTCCTGGTACTCAATGCGATTGATGAAAGCGCTGTCGACCCGGAACGCATGGATCGGGCACCGATGACCGAGCTTGCGCGTGAATTATACGCGGACTCTGGAAAAATGCCGAACCGAGATGGCGATATGCCGTATTTTGAGTTGTCTGCATTGGCGGCAGCTTTGGCGCGTACCCAACTGCAAGGCGGCACGATTGAAGACCCACGTAAATATGCGGCTATTGTTCAAACCCTCGCCCCCGAGGCAGTCCTCGAACAGGCAGGTGCAAACCCTGAAATTGACCATCGCGCGGTGCTGGCGCGGAGCGGCATCTCAAAATTGGTCACATCCCTGAACGATTTTGCCGGCGAACGCGTTGCGAAACAGATCCAGACTGCCGACGCGGCGATAACAAAAATTGTGAACCGCCTTATCAGTCAATATCAGATGGAAATCGCCTCAAAATCTTCAAAAACCAGCGGAGACTTTGAGAGCTATGATGAGGAGCAGCTCGTTCAACGGTGTCGCGAACTTGAAGATTTACTTTTAACCTTCCGGAACACACAACTCAGAAATAAGGCGGCGCTGACGATCGACTTACGCAATGCAGCGACTAAACTTTGTGACGATGTGGACGCAGCTGTCAGGGAACAACTCCCGTATCTATGGAAAAAGAATGTTACCAGGGATACAGACATCGTCCGGGCGGTATCCTATTACAATGTTCAAGCCCGACAGTTGGTTTCGGAGGTTGAGGTGATGGTCTGGTCAGAGTTGACCTTCCGACTGAAATATCTCGCGACTTCGCTTGTGGATCATTATGAGACTGCGTTTGCAGCGGATGAGATTCAAAAGCGGTTGATTGACGCGAGTTACGGGCATCCTTTGGCGACGGAAGCGTTTGGTGAAGACGCGATCACGGCACTCTCCGCGGAGATGCAGCGCGGTTTGGAGGCGTTCAGTGAACGGTTAATCTTGGCATTTCTTCCGGAACCGGCGTTCCGTTTCATTTCACCAGGGCAAGACACGAGGCTCAAGGCGAAATCTGCACGCGGGAACCTGAGCGGTCTACCGGGGCTCCCGAAGGAGACGCTAACCGCCATAAATGGACACGCAAACGGGGGGAAGGCATCGCCGCTCTCTACGGACTTGATGGCAATCGTGGCACAGATTCCACCGACACTGTCTGTCGAACCGAGCAGTTTTGACCGATTTATTCAAGCTGTGCGCGAACGGTATGAGTCTGTGGTACTGGTTGACAGCGTGAACGCACTCGTGAATGTTTATGAATATGAGATGTTGAAAGCCGAGCGGTGTCTCCTCACGACCGTTGAAAAGTTATTCCGGCAGTTCCGGGACACGCGGCTTTCGGATCCGGCGTTGTTTGAGCGGATGCTGAGAGATACAACTGATCTGACCGTGCGTCAGGAGATTAACGATCTGAATATGAAAATTGATGAACTTACCGAGATTCAACGAAGCCCCGAGGGCTAACGAAAGGAGAAATGATTGTGAAAAAGGATTCCCATGTTGACCCAACTCCGTCCCCAGATATGGTGTTGATTCCAGGGGGTGAATTTTCTATGGGAAGTAACCGGCCGGAAGCAAGGGCACCTGAAAAACCAGAGCATGTTGTGTTTGTAGATTCCTTCTATATGGATAAGCATCAGGTGACAAATGCCGAATATGCTGCGTTTCTCAATGCCGAGGCGATAGAGGTCGAAGGGGGCATTACACGGTACAACCACTCCACCTGGTACTTGCCTGATGAATTCTATCCTCCACAACGCACCCGGATTGGACGGGCACACCGTGAGTATTTCGTGAAACCTGGGTATGAGAGTCACCCTGTGTGGGGTGTAAGTTGGTATGGAGCAATGGCTTATGCAGAATGGGCAGGTAAGCGTTTACCGACAGAAGCAGAATGGGAAAAGGCTGCACGCGGGAACTCACCATTAGCACCTTTTCTGCAGTATCCGTGGGGAGACAACATAGATTCGAGCCTTGCGAACTACGATAATCACATTGGCGATACGACTGCAGTAGGCAGCTATCCTGCGAATGATTATGGTCTGTACGACATGGTGGGGAATGTGGAGGAGTGGTGTTTAGACCAATGGGACGAGGACTTCTACTCGATACCCCGTAAGGATAACCCGCTGTCCGGTTCACCCACTATTCAGTTGATATTAGATCATTATACAGAATTTAAGTCGGCGCGCGTCTTGCGTGGTGGTCACTGGTTCCAGGCAGCTGACCTTGTGCGGATCACCCATCGCCGCTCTGCGGAGCCGGATAAGGTCGGAACCCCCGGTGCGGGGTTTCGTTGTGTGATGTCTGTTAATACTCATGAGCGTACAAACGTGAAATTGCCTGGTGCACTTCCGGCACCTGAGGATGGTGCATAAACCCTTTTTAGACGGCGTTGGTTTAAGAAACTTAAGGACTTGGAAGCTGGAGGGTATCCACATATCTTTTTTCGGACACACCAGCAGATACCCTCATCAGCGAAAAACGCATTGTGCCGATTTGTGGCAGACGTAATCCGTTTTCAGCAAAAAGGTCATCAAGTGAAGGTGTTCCGGTCGCGTATGCCTCCGGGCGCACGGAATATATCGCCACCAACGATTTATCTCAATCCGATATCGAGGCGACGCACCAGAACTGTCGCCTCCGCCGGAAGATAGTGCGTAAGTCCTATCATTTTTTAGAAGTACTGCTGCGCTTGATGCGGCGCTTGATGCGAGCGGACTCGTCTATAAGCTGCTGGCAGAGTTCCTTAGCAGTAAGCTTGAAAGCTGCCAGCAAGATAGGGCTGAAAGCTGACGCGAATTCATCCTGGGTGTGGGCATTTTTCAAGTGATCTTTCAGGGTGTCACCAATCCTACCCCGTACGCTCGCTTTCCTGAACCTAACCCTTCTCTTTCTGTAATATGGAAGTTCCCTAAATAAAAGATTTGTCCCACCGAGCGTCGGAGCTGCCACCACGGTGCCTGTTCCTAGTAGAACTAGATCGCCCCTGATTACGCTCCGAATGATATCATCTATATCAATTTCACTAGTCAGTATATTAGATAATAAATTCTTAACAGCTGACTTTATATCTTCTTTAAGTTTAAGAGAGTACGGATCTTTAATCAGGGGTTCTATCACTTCTGATTGCACTTCTCTATCCAAGTTTCTGAAGAAGTCATAAACTTCCTTGTTAAGATCGATGAATACAGAATCGGGTAGATTCTCAATGAAATGCGAACTGATGTTATCTTTTATTTTCTCCATCTCCCTAGGGTTGAAAAGTCTGTTAAATTTCGCCAAATAGTTACTATCAGGTCCTCCTATATCCAAAGACTGCCATTTGGAGTCGGAATTGGGGCTATCAACTAATTCTTCTATAAGGTAAGACCTCACGTTGTTAGCAAGTGTGTCGCTAATTCTAATGTCGTTGCCAAATCTATCAAACTTCTCTTTAATAAGGTTAATAAGGGGTTGTACTTCAGGTAACACCCCTTCACTCTTAGCGATTTTTATAGCAGAAACTGGCCTTCTAATTTCCTCAGGAAGGGGGAGAGCCCCCTGCACTGTAGCATACTCAAACTCAGGGATTACAAGGTAGTCGAGTCCAAATTTTTCCTTAAGGGCGACCGCGAAATCTTTAATTTGTGCACAACCGCCTGTTAGCAGAAGTGCCGGTTTTCTGCCCGCTGCCTTCGTCACGTCAATAACCTTTTTTATATACGGGGCAACTTCATTGCATGCTGGTGTGATATACTTCGCCTCAATAGCTGCTTTCATTTCGCGTCCGCTCACTGGAACTGAAAAGTCCCTAATCTTTATAGGCGGTAGTTCATCATTCGGGTTTCGGCAAAATTTCTCTTTACGGACCTTGAGCTCGTGGTGCAACAACTCAAACTCGCCTTCCGTTATTCTGCTCTCCCGACTTTTGAGAGTTTCGGCTAGGGCTCTCTCCACGTATCTGCCTCCGATATGTCTTTTCGTAATTCCCTCAGTAATTCCACTAATAGTTCCACCAGGTGCAAGTTCATTGGATTCGCCCGATTCTATGATATATGTCGGTTTACTACCATGTACAACCTGCAGAACCATATACGTCCAGTGAAGTGTTCCTGCACCACAGTCGAGAACGATAAGATCCATAGGGAGCTCCCTTCTTGATCTCTGAACGAACTGAGCCGCTGCCACGGGTTCTTTTATCAATTTGGCCGACGAAAATCCGGCATCTTGGGCAGCATTCTTCAATATTTTTTCGTCATCTTCCGAGAAGGTAGTAGGATGTGTGAGATAGGCACTTTCAGGTTCTCTCTCAAAGGGAAGGTGTTTTCCTGCTTCCCCCTTGAGGTGTTTGAAAAGTGCTGTCAGCAATTGATCCGGAGACTTTTCAACGGGTCTAAATTTCCCAAACTTTATAGACATCTTAGAAATTTGACCTTTAAGATTGTCTGTAATTCGTTCGTTGCCAAAGGACTCGTCCCCGAGCTTCCTTTGGGCCTTATAACCGAGGAGGATTTCCCCATCTTTGTCAACGGCAAAGTATGATGGGAGGGACTTTAAAGCTCCGTGTTTCATCAGCTTTACTTCTGCTGTTTTTGGATCGTAGTAAGCGAGTTTGGTTCTACTGGTTCCAAAATCTATGGCGACAACATTGTTTTCATTCATCTGATTGCCTCCTCAAGTAATTTCAAGTAATTACCAATATCTTCAAGCCGGGTGTCCGCGTGCCTGAAGGTGTGAATTAATCTATCATCGGATGTTTCAGATTCAATTTTGTTTTGCCATTTATAGCGTTTATCAATTTCATCCACATATTTCCCTATCCGTTCTACATTCCTAGGTATACTCAAGTCTTTAGTTTTACGATTAAGGCGAGCGAAAACACTAGTTCCATGAGACCCGAACAGATATTTGAGAGTTTTTACTTCTTCGGAATCAATTTCCGCGTTTGGTTCATACTTATCAAGGATCTCCAGACACCTGAAGTCTTCACGAAACCTTTCACAACTCTCTTGAATATCTTTTGGAAGTTGGAAGGTTTCCGCAATAAATTTTTCAGTCTGTTTTTGCCAATTCTTAATATCTTCTCTGATTTCTTTGAGATGTCGCTCAGTATCAACAAATAGAGATAAATAGGGAGTAACTTGTTGAAGTTGAGGACGAATTTCTGATTCCAACATAGTCTTGAATTCTTCCTTCAAATCGTCAAGGACTGCCTTTATCTGTTTATCGAGATTAAATTGTGCCTTATAAGTGAATTCCTTAATGTCCTGCTCTGACATTTTTAGAGCCTTGTCCAGGTCTTTACGAAACCTTTCGTTACCGACAATTGTTTTTAATCTTTTGCTGATCTGAGGTATGATTTTATCGCCAATTTTGTTTACATCCCGAAAAATATTGTCGGTCTCATCCCCCTTAGCGATGTAATCCAACTCGTCACGGAATTTTTTTTCTAGCTCCTGTAGATTCGCCTCTTGGGCGTGTGTATCTTGAGAGACCTTATAGTCTTCAAAAGAGTTTTCAAATGCACTTGGCAGTGTTTCTTCCAGTCCGCTCTCAAGTACCGAACGTATGCTTGATATTTTATTACTTTCTGCTTTATTCTCGCCCAAATGAGGATTTAACGCGTAGCTACGCAACGTTAACAAAGCACCATAGAGATAACCAAGCGGCTGCTTTGAAGGGTGAAGCAAGCCTTTGTCCTCGAATTGCCGGATTAGGTTATCGATACCGTTATGCGTGGCTACGTTTTTGGAGATTTCCTCCCATTCGGCGATCACCTTCCGATATGGATGTGCATCTTCTATGAGACCCTCCACTAATTTATTCAGGTTTTCTTCCTCGCTATGTTCTTCTAAAAGCATAGAGATTGTGGAAGTCCAAGTAGGATGGGAACTAGCACACTCACAAAGCCGCTCCTTGAAGGGTTCGTACTCAAAAATTATAGGAGCGTTATTTTTGTTCGACATCATTTACCACCTTGAAAAGGACTCTATTGCCTTGCGATTTTCTCTAATCTTTTCCAATAGAGAATCCTCAGTAATTGCCTTGATTGCGGGACAAGCGTTATCTATGGTTATCCGCTTTCGCTCGGCTTTTCGAATCTCTTTAAAGATATTCCGCAAAGCATCTTGAGAGCAGAATATTATCTCCTCAAACTCTATCCTTATAGTATGTGCGATATAGTAATTGAAGATCTTCATATCTTTTTCACCTTCGACATTGGCCTGTTGCCCTCGCTCCTTTTGCCGTACTTCGTAATTATGCCAGCAGAGAACACCTATGATCACCAGAGAAATAGCAACAGCAGGAAGAACAAAAACAGCAGCCGCAGCAGGAGTAGTAGCACCAGCAGCCATTAAAGTGTATGCGAAGTAAGCTGGGAAGATTCCAGACGGAATAAGTCGCCCGTAGTCGGGGAACCATCTTGTCTGTAAAAAATACGTCTGTAAAAACTCCGACTGAAAGTTCGGCATGGCTTGTAGTTCTGTATTGCGGTTCGAAGGGATA
Organism: Candidatus Poribacteria bacterium; assembly: GCA_009845545.1. GTDB lineage: Bacteria > Poribacteria > WGA-4E > WGA-4E > WGA-3G > WGA-3G. Next base: position 2,794 of record VXZK01000003.1, on the reverse strand, counting down.
GATGACCTATAGGTGCGTCCAGATTCATGAAGTCTCTCACGCGCTTCGTGCTTGATGTACCGAAGATATTCCGCAATTATATCGTCTAGATCTCTCGTCCACTTTCTAAGAAGTTTCCGTATGCTCTTATCAAGCTGGCTAAATACCTCTTCTGGTTTAAGTGTACGTGTAGAAAGTTGCCGAGTCATTTCTTTCATCTCATAGCGAATATCAAAGGAATAACTTGACTCAATAGGAAACGCCCGATCGAGTTTTCTTCTAAATCGGCTGTTAATCCGGTCAACTTCCTTGAGGGTCTCATCCTCGATTCTTTCGAGCTCTTTATTAGACTCGATCAATTCGGTACCTGAAGACAAATATGCGTCTACATTTGTTTCAAACCGGTTGTAACATTGAATCATGTAATCTCGGATTTTCTGGAACAGCAAACGGGAACATTGTTTACAGTTATCGACAAAATGTTGACCGATACAGCTGCTTTCGCTTGACGAGAAGTAACGTTTATGTATCTCAGTTTCCTTAACGGAGAGTATCTCAGCAATATCGTTTCTATTCTTCAGATTATAATAATAGTTGCGGTTTTCCGCTGCGTACATGAAAAGGAGAAAATCGTTGTCAACCTGGTACTTAATTTTATTTAAACACCTTTTTTCCGACTCATTTATCGTATTTCCGGAAATGACAAAAACGACTGCGTCGGTGTCAAAGTTCCCCATATCAGTCATCTGTTCGTTCTCGCTCAGGCTTGGTGTGTTGATGATTGCAAATCTGTACTTTTTTAACTTTCCTGCTGTCTCGTCAGACTCCTCATGATAATAATAGTATGCCTCATCAATGTGAGACGCATCTCCAGAAGAATTTCCAACTTGAAAGCGGCGAACATTAGGGAAAGCAGCATCAATGAATTTATGTTTTTCAGGTGCAGAGGGATAGCCAATGAAGGTAATCCGGAAGCATTTTCTATAAACATCCATATCCGGTTCTGTAGTTTCCGTTGTTGTGTCGAAAGCCCCGAATTGGAACCGGCGGTATCTCAAGTCGTTGATTATTTCATAGGCTTCAAATTCCCGAAGTTCTCGAGCAATTTGACAGAAAACCTGATAGTGACCTGCCCAAAAGTCTAAATTTGAAGTGTCCTTTTCAGCCATCGCCTATTCCTTTCTGTCGTAAGTCGGATTTTACTATAAACTTTCTCAATCCCTTATAAGGAGGAGCAAAATACGTACCAATTTTCCGAGTCTGCATTGAACCGCCTAAATCCCTTTTGTCAGGGGGACTTTAAGAGGAAGGGTGTCTGTCCGGTCTTAAATTGACACCTATATGTTCAAAAAATTGCTTAAGGCAGTGTCAGTTCTACGGAGTTATCCGTAGAGGTCTCAGCCACCGGCGATATCTCCGATCATTTCTCCCTCTAGGTCAGTATCCTCTTCCTTATACGGCGCATCCGATGAAGAAGTCGAGTTATTGAACGATCCTTGATCGGTGCCAGATAGGTCTTCAGAGGTAGATGATTCTTGTTCTGTCACAGAGTTTTCATTTGAACTTGAGGAGCGTTCATCCTGCTCTGCACTAAGGTTCACATGGTTGGTATTGTTTCCGGATGAGGGATCGGAACGGCCCGTTTCCCCAGTTTCAGAGAGGTCTGTTTCGTTCGTCTGACCGGGATCTCCATTAGACGCGCCAATAGATTCTGAGTCAACCGCAATCAATTCACTATCAAGGTATACTTTTGGAGAGTCATCAGATTCTGATGTGGGTTCCTGTCTAGCTTCAATCTCAATTCTACTATCGAGTTCGTTAATAATGTTAGTAGGATCGAGATTATGGGTCTGAATTCCTTCCAAGATGCGGACAATTTCTTCAATGCTAATTGCCTCAGAGACCTGTTCTACAATCTGCTGTATGATTTCTTCAGATGTAGATTCGTCGTTAGGTGTCTCTGTAGAAGCGGTGGGTTCACTATCGCGTCTTTCTGTAAGAAGTGAGTCTAACTCGGAGTTAAATGAGTCTAACTCGGAGTCCGTCATAGACGCAGTTATATAGTCGGTAATAACCGCGAAGTGGAAGTCACCAGCGTCGAGATTCTCAATAACGGCTTGGGCAAGTTCCTCCGCAGAAGGCTCGGAGTTCGCTGAAGTGATATTGCTTTCTGTAGGTAGGTATTCTTCGCGAATACCTAAAACTTTGGATTCCCAATTTGGGTCAATAGCCTCTAAACGCTGAGAGACATTTGACGGCATGAGCTCGTTCAATTCTTTTATAGCCTCGTTGACTTGGCGTTCGTATACTTCTCGAGAAATCTCTCCGTCCCTAAACTTTTGGTTTAAAGATTCTACTTCTTCTCGTAGGTCTCCAACTTCTGTTACAAACTTCTTAGTCTTTTCATAAATTTCCTTAGCTTCTTCTTTTACCCTACGCAAAAAATACAAAAACGCTCTGATCATCTTAGGAATATGTCTCATAAGGTGTCCTTCCTTTTAGATATTGTTTAGATGTCTGGCTCAAAATCTATTGCCCTGTTATCCCCTACTAACAGGACCAAGCCCTGATCCCTCTTATTGATTCACGTCTCTACTGCCCGCAAAGCACCTTTCCAACAATCGGACTAAAACATCAGTGGTTGCCAACATTTATAAATTATAACAAATTTCGCAAAAAATATCAACTTTTTTTATTTCCAAACAGGACGATTTAGTTTTCGGTTTTGATTGCAGTTTCTCTTAAAGTCCCCCTGATAAGGGGGATTGAGGGGGTTAAATTATGAGCCTATGCCTCTACACGTTTTTGGAAAGCG
>VXZK01000352.1 GCA_009845545.1 Candidatus Poribacteria bacterium | reverse complement strand
CACTTTAAGGGTAAAAAAGGTGCATAATTTTATGCAAAAGTCGATTTTATAGTAAAGTTTAGAATTAATAGGACATTCTATATCGGTTCGGTTAGGAAACCGAACCTACCGGAGGCTGAAAGTGTCTCTTTATTTTTGGGTTTCACTATAATCAGACTCGCTAAAGACTTCCATCCCAGCGGAGCCGTCTGCGACCTTACGGATTTGTTTCTCAAACCCCGGTGGCGAGAGCGTCCACGTAATCCAGAGGGGTTCGTCGCCTGTGTTGACAAAACGGTGTTCAACATTGGGTGGGAGATAGATAACTGTGCCGGGTTTCAGGTCGGCAACTTCGTCACCGACGAAGGCTTTTCCTTGTCCGCCATAGACGAAAATAATTTCTTCGGCTTCACTATGGGAATGGGTTGGAATCTCGCTATTGGGGTCAATCTCCTCTAAACCCATAGCGAAATGCTCAGTATTCACCGTATTTGGTTGGATGAGTGTGTAGAGTGTTCGCGGTGCATCGCCTTCAATGCGGACGACTTCGGCATCTTCTTTGTGGTAGATATGTTTCATTTTTTCCTCCTTGGATGGATAGTAGTTAAACAAACCAGTAAGAATATAGGCTCGCGTTCCTAAGTTGAAACCGCAGGCGCACTTCTCTCCCTTTGAGTGTTCCTAACGAACCGTTGAATTTAACCGGTGCGGCTAATTGATCGCCAACGATTTGCTGAGAGGTGTAATTCTCTAAAGGTGCCCCAATATCATCGGTGACCGAGACGATCACATAGCCTTGACTTGCATCAACGTTGAGGCGTAATTCTCTGCCATCAAGCGTCAACGGTTTCGTCAACATATGCCCTTCGGTTTCACCCGCATCAAGAGACACGAATCCGTCCCGGCGCAACGTTGCCAAGCCGAGCATGGACTTATGTTTGCGCTCGACCTGCTTGAACTTTCTGCCGGTGTGTGGTCCGTTCACACCGCCGTAATAGAAATATATCTGATTGTTGTGTGTGATGAAATTCTGACTGATTCGCGCCATACCGTCTTCCCAACTGCCGGGTTGACCGAGCGTCAGGAAAGTCTGTCGGTCCAAGACGCGTTGCCAGTGGATACCGTCACGGCTCATCGCGAGTGATGTGTCAATCGTGCCATCAACGCCTTCACGGTAGACCCAGATCATACCGAGATAGATACCTTCGTAGATGTTGATCGGCATGCCGTAAATTTGCGTCCCTTCTTCATCAACTTCATCGCATTCAAAGACGCGTTCTGGTTGGCTGAAATGAACAGCGTCGGGACTTTCGGCGCGTGCGGTTTTGCGTCCACCTGCCCCGAATCGTCCAAAGACGACATACTTCTGTATCTTCGGATCCCACACTAAGGACTGGGTTGTGTCGCTATCAATGGGAATGACGGGATTGGTTTCGCAGTCTGTCCAATGAATACCGTCCGGTGAAAAGGACATCCACATACCGTCTCCCTCACCGCGTCCCCAGATCGTGCGCCCTTCATATTCAACAAAGGTGTCAATCCCGCCATGTTCCCAATAAAATCCTTTGTACCGGCGCGCTGGGTCGGTTTCATGTTCATCGTAGAGGATAGCCGCGCCTTCACAGTTTGTGCGTCCGATGTCAACGAGATTGTTCTCGGTGCTGCCTTCAAAATCAACTTGGTTTAGGATAGGTTTCTCCCAATGCACCCCATCGGTTGAAGTTGCATAAGCGAGAAGTGTTATATTGCCGAGTGCGTTTCGTTGACGGATTTGTACCATCCCATCTACATAAGGTCCGGTGAGATACCACATTTTGAAGAGCGAATCCTGTGGGTCGTAGAGCACAGTGCCATAGAGGGATGTGATACTTTCCCACGGGTTTTCGCCGCGCAGAACAGGGTTATTGGGATGCCGTTGGGGTTGATGCATCCGGCGATACAACCCTTCAATACGGGTGATGTGATGCAGATCAAGGAAAAGATAGCGGTGTTCCATGGGTTGGCTCCGTAGGTATTCTATGTTTTTCGTGCAGCTATGTTATCACAGACGTGGAGGCAAGTCAATCATGACGGACGGACCCTACAAGGGCATTTAGTTTTAGATAAATTATCGGATTGTCTAATTTTTTGAACTTTCTTTTTTCAAGTCCGGTGCCCCTTCCCAGTAACGGGTGGGGACCCCGGTTCCAAACCGCACCTACCGGTCTGGAGGAAATTAGAATTACCGGTTGGGTTACAGCACGCGCAACTCTTCAAATAGAGCCAACTGTTGACGGTAATTTGTCGGGAGTGGACGAATTTCTTGATAACCCTGAAAGAAAATTGCCTGTTCATCTTCACTGAAATGGCGGGAAAGCGTCAGAATATCTAAGAGATAATAACCGAATCCGAACTCCATCACGTCAACAGGACAAGGTTGTCCGTCCGAGATAATGATATTGTGCGGTTCCAAATCCGAGTGAATCAGTCCAAAAACGTCTCGTTCTTCACCGTGTTCTGCGACAAACTGTGAGCAGCGCGAAGAGAGAGCGGTAAGTTTCGCGAGTTCCGCCGCCGAGGTGTCCGTATCGCTTCCAAGTGCTGCTTCAATTTTCGCTGTAATCCAGTCTGTGTCATACCGCGGGCGGGTGAACCAGTTCGGTAATTCTAATGTTTCTGACACAGCGTGCATGCGCCCCGCCATGGTCCCAAGCTTCCGAATCAGTTCCGACGTTTTTTCTGCTGTGGAGAGTCCGTGAAGTGTCTCACCGGGAATCCAATCGTATACAGTCGCAAAGCGCAGCGGTAGGTCGTTTGGGGAGATAGATTGAATCATTTCACCGTCACGTCCAGGTACAGGCGAAAGGGTCTTAATTTGTGCTTTATTCCAAAGCGCATTTAACCAATGGATCTCAGATCGGATTTTATCAATAGAAGTTCCAGCCTGATAGATTCTCAGTGTGAATCGAGCATCCTGAGTGTGCAAGAAAAACAACATATTCGCAAAATCAAATCCGATACCACTGATTTGGAATGAAACGTCATTGAATTCATACAGCATAACAGCCACTTTTGCATAGTGCCAATCGGTGACAAGGTATTGTAAAATATTTTTGTTATAAACTATCAAAACACCGTTGTCACACGCGTGTCGTGTTGATTCGGAGATAAACATCCGTTTTTCATTATTGAGTGAATCCAAGAAGGCAACGATGGCGGGATCAATCTGCGGGTGTGGGTCAGAAATCGCTTCAAGCCAATACTGCCTACATTTATCATGGCAATCGATTCGGTAGACGGGTAGGGACGGATCGCGATACCAATCCGGCGAATTTTCGACAGCATATTCGACTTGGGTACCACAAAATGGACACGACATCTTCGCTGTCATGGTGTTGTTTCTCCTGTAACCTATTGCAGGATTAAAATCCGTTAGCGGACATGTTATCAAACTCTTCCATTATCAAAACTCCATGCTTTAGCTTGGAGATGTAGATAATGGTGCAGGGCGTGTGGCAAGAAACTGGGCTTGGGATGCCGGAAAACATCGCCAAGCCCAGTCTTAATTGCGTGTCATGCTGCTTTCCACTTTCGACCTATTTTAACAACCTTGCCTTGTTTGAGTAATCTAAACAGTGATTCTCTCACGGTTAAGTTGTAAGGTGCTGTGGGATGCGTATCCACTTTCACTGGAATAGAGAGTCTCATTGTAATCTGACCTTGAGTAAGACACTGATTCCATTTTCCTTTTACTTCTAACAATACTTCCCAAACCGCAGAGTCAAGAATTAATAATGCTGGGATTTCTCACAATTGATCGGTTCGTGTAAAAAATAAGTGCTAATGCAAT
>VXZK01000027.1 GCA_009845545.1 Candidatus Poribacteria bacterium | reverse complement strand
CGCGCATCTGAAGCGGAGAACCGCGCATCTGAAGCGGAGAACCGCGCATCTGAAGAAGCCCGCGCACGGCGAGATGCCGAAGCCGAACTCGAAGAACTACGCGCAGCACTTCAACGTCTATAAGCAACTAAATAGGAGATTGATTGTGAAAATCGGCAGATACCTCCCTATAGTCATCCTAATATGCATCGGATTCGCGTTGGCAACAGCAGATGCCCAAGAGAACCTCGCGCAGGAGGTGTCCGCCATATTTGAACAAAGCTGCCTCATTTGCCATGGACCACACGGCTCCTTTACCGAGCAACTCATCATTCAAAGCAGCCAAGAATTGATTAATACTGGAAAAGTTATTCCCGGAAACCCTGATAACTCCATATTCTATCAACGGTTAATCGAAACCGCTGTAGAAAAACGGATGCCGCTCGGACAGCCGCCCTTACCGCCTGCAGCGATTCAGACGATCCGACAATGGATCCAAGCAGGCGCACCAGATTGGAATACTTTTTCCAGAACTGACATCAATTTCATCACAACCGAAGAAATGCTGCAGACAATTGAGAACCACGTCCAATCGCTCGATACATTCGACCGCGCCTTCGCACGCTATTTTACATCAACACATCTCTATAACGCTGGCGAAACGCCTGAAACACTTCGCGCGTATCAGCGAGCACTCTCAAAACTTGTGAACAGTCTCTCTTGGGGACGCGAAGTTACCAAACCACAGCCTATTGATTCAGAAGAAACCATCTTCTATATTGATCTCCGAGATTATGAGTGGGAGATCGGCACCAACCGATGGACACTGATTGAAACGGAATATCCCTATAACGTTGCGTTTGATGCACCGACACAGACACATCTGCATGAAAAACTAACGAATCTTCGCGAAGAAATGAACTGCGACGTGCCGTTTATTCAGGTCGATTGGTTTCTCGCAACCGCCTCACTGCCACCACTCTACCACGATATACTTGATCTGCCGCTAACCGATGGTGAGCTGGAGGCACGTCTTGAGGTGAATGTCGTTGAAAATATCCGAAACGCACCAGGGCGGCGCGTCTGGCGCGCAGGTTTCAACAACTCCGGTGTTTCTAATCACAACCGTGTTGTAGAACGGCATCTCTCTCGATACGGGGCGTATTGGAAAAGTTACGACTTTGCCGGCAGCGTCGGCACACAGAACATCTTCACGCATCCACTCTCGTTTACACACGATGGTGGCGAGATTATCTTCAACCTCCCTAACGGCTTACAGGCATACTATCTCGCGGATGCCGGCGGTAACCGGCTTGACGAAGCACCGATAGCCATCGTCTCTAACCCTGCGGTGAGTGACCCAACTGTCCGTAACGGACTCTCCTGCATCGGCTGCCACACCGAAGGCATGAAAGACTTTGAGGATCAAATCCGAGATGTCGTCGAACAGAACGAGAACCCACCCTTTGACAAAGACCGCGCTTTGCGACTTTATATCGAAAAAACAGTGATGGACAGGCTTATCGAAGAGGACACTGACCGTTACCGACAGGCACTTGAAGCGACAGGCGATGTCTTTGGCGGTATTGAACCGGTTCAGCGATTCCACGAGGCGTTCCAAGCACCACTTAATGCATCACACGCCGCCGCGGCTGTCGGATTGGAGCCTGAGACATTTCTCGGAAAAATCAATCAGAACGTGAGTTTACAAAACTTAGGTTTACAAGTGCTAACAAATGAAGGCGGAAACGTGAAACGGGATGCGTGGACATCCAACTTTGAGCAAATAGTTTCTGCGCTGAATACCCCTGATAGCGTCCTTCCGCCAGTCGTCGAGCGTCCGGAACGTATTCCGGGAGCTGGGGTACACATTCCCGACCCAAACCTCCGCGCAGCAATAGCAGAAGCACTCGACAAAGCACCGGGAGACCCGATTACCACAGAAGAAATGGCAACATTAGAGCACATTAAGGCAGAGGGCAAAGGTATTCAAGATTTAACCGGACTTGAATACGCAACGCGATTGAAATCTCTTGGTATTTCTGGCAACCAGATATCTGATCTATCACCACTCGCTGGATTAATCGAACTAAGAACTCTTTTTACTTGGGGTAATGAGAAGATAACAGATTTCTCGCCTTTGGCGGAATCAGTAAACTTAAGTTACTTAGATATTTGCGGCTCTAAAATATCTGATTTGTCTTTTCTCAAAAAGTTGGTGAATTTGGAAATATTATACCTCATTGAGAATGAAATATCAGATATTTCATTTCTACGGAACTTAACATCAGTGACAGGTTTGGGACTGGCACACAACAACATATCTGATGTATCCTCACTATCTGAATTGAGTAACTTAAACTGGTTATGGCTTGAAAATAACGATATATCCGATGTCTCTCCCTTAGCAGGATTAACCAACTTGAAATGGCTATCACTCCAGCAGAATTCAATATCTGACTTCTCTGCTTTGGATAGCCTAAAGACAACAACTATTTATCGACTCTACAACCCAGGGGCCCCAACCAGTGGTCCGAAAATAGAGGGGCCCTGGCGGTGGATTATTGTTCCCGGTGCTAAACTTGACGATAGCACAGACTTCGTATCCGAAGCGAGTCAGGGAACGGTAACGGAAGAACAAATTGCCTTGAGAGGTGCTGCAGATGGAGGTGTACTTGCTGACAGACATTGGAGATCTGATAAATTGCCCACCGACTCAAATAATATCAATGATCTTTTAGATGCCCACGGGTTGTTAGCGGAGGCGCATAGCAAAAAACATATTTTTTATGCGACCATTAGTTTGGTTTCTCCGCGCGTTCAGGATATAAATATGTTCTCAGGGAGCAATGAGAATATAAAGATATGGCTTAATGGTGAGTTGGTACACCAAAGATTTATCAGAGCTGAAGGTGATGGGTACCAAGAATTTTATCCAGTGACACTGAAGCAGGGAAACAATGTGTTATTAGTTGCAATTGACAATAGAGCATCTTGGCGATGGACAGGTATTTTCGGATTTGAAGAAGGCGCGGAATATAACATAGTCAATCCGCGTATCGGGTACACTTTGTCTGAACCCACAATCCATGTTGGTGATACATTCACCTTCAATCTTAACGCAGAAGATATCTACGATTTAGCCGGTTGGCAGTTTGACATCGCCTTCAACCCCGATGCACTTGCGGCAATCGAAGTCAACGAAGGCGAGTTCCTGAAAACAGACGGCGGATCAACCTTCTTCCAAAAAGGAATAATTGATAACGCGACAGGCAAGATTACCAAACTCAGTTCAGCGAGGCTCAACGAAGATGGTGTCACTGGAACAGGAACACTGCTATCAGTAACCTTCTCAGCGAAGGCAGACGGCGAAACCCAAATAACGCTGGAAAACTTCCAATTGGGGTCTATCACAGGTGATAGCATTCCTGCGGGTCCCCACAAGGTAGTCTTCACGATAGAAGGACAACTCGCTACTGGAGACGTGAACCGAGACGGACAGGTGAGCGTCCTGGATCTGATTCTTGTCTCTCGACACCTCGGTGAAGACGCAGCGGCGAACCCGCAGGCAGACGTAAACAATGATGGCATTATTAACATCCAAGACCTCATCCTCGTCGCACAACACCTCGGAGAGTCAACCAATCCGGCAGCACCCTCCGCTATTGCTGCAATAAATAACGGAGAACTAACACCTGCGATGATACAGATTTGGATAGAACAAGCACGAGTTGAAGACGATAGCTCTATTGCCTTCCGACAAGGTATCACCAACCTTGAACGACTTCTAACACTATTCATCCCGGATGAAACCGCTTTACTCCACAACTATCCAAACCCATTCAACCCAGAGACATGGATACCGTATCAACTCGCTGAATCGGCAGAAGTTACCTTAACCATTTATTCCGTGAACGGAACCTTGGTCCGAACACTAAAATTAGGGCATCAACCCGCTGGCATCTACCAAACCCGCACCCGTGCCGCGTATTGGGACGGAAAAAACGAAGTCGGTGAATCCGTCGCAAGCGGTGTCTACTTCTATACATTGTCCACGGAGCCCACACGCGACTCCGTTACAGCAGGCGATTTTAACGCCACCCGAAAAATGTTAATAAAGAAATAGTTCTCAGTTGTTAGTTAAGCCTTGGGACAGTTATGCGTTACGTGAATTCTGCAATCTTCTCTTTAACCGAAAACTGATAACTGAAAGCCTGCGCAGCAGGCGTACTGACAGCCAATAAAGGAGTCAACCTATGAATGAAAATGAAAACGAACAGAAACCGAAAGTTAGCCTCGGGCTGCTTTACGGAATTATCATTGCCATTGTTGCTGGCGCGATTATCGGTGGTTACGCACCAGACTTGGCAGTCCACACAACAATACTCGGTGAAGTCTTCTTAAACCTACTGAAAATGATAGTCGTCCCGCTCGTTATCCTGTCTATGATCGTCGGGATAACCAATTTAGGCGACATCCGCAACATCGGTTCCATCGGCGGACGAACCGTCCTGTACTACATGGCAACAACCGCCATCTCCGTTGTTATCGGGATGATTCTCGTGAATATCATCTCGCCGGGGAAAGGACTATCGCAAGGCGAAGAACGTGCCGATCTGAGTTACACGCTCTCCGGTGCTGATATGCTCACTGTTGAGTTGAGCGGTGAATTCAATCGGACCTATAACAATAAATATGTCATTACGCTCACTGACCAGAACGTCCAAGGTGAAATCGAAACAATTTCCGGGACAACAGCTACGGTAGAAGCCTGGCACCCTCTATCCACGGATGCACGTTACGTTACAACAGAGAGTGGTGAACGCCTATTGTTCATTGACGGTCAACTTGTGGCGATAGAACCTCGAAACACAGGCACTGGTGTCAACATCAACCTGCCCATTGCAGCAAGCGTGTCCGGCAAAATGGAAAAGACGATGGGCAGTACCATCAAAGAGGTCTTCCTCGGCAACGAAGAAACAGGGAAAGAAGGGATGATCCCTTCAAACGTTTTCAAAGCGATGGTGCACACCGACATTCTGCCCTTAATCTTTTTCTCGCTTCTTATCGGTGCCGCTCTGTCCATGCTCGGTGATATTGGCAAACCGGTCATCTCCGTGATTTCCGGACTAAATGAGGCGGTGATGAAACTCGTCCACTGGATAATGTACGTCGCACCTCTCGGTATCTTCGGCTTAATTGCAGGGAGAATCGGCGAGGCAAAAGGCTTTGCAGGCTTCTGGCCCGAACTCGTCGCCGTCGGCAAGTATAGCGCGACAGTCGTGTTAGGACTCGGCGTACACGCTGTTATCGCTTTGCCGATACTCTTAATGCTCCTCGGACGCAGAAATCCGCTCAATTACTTCAAAGGCATGGCGACGGCACTACTCAACGCCTTTTCGACAGCAAGTTCCAGTGCAACCTTGCCCTTAACGATGGAGGGCGTTGAGAATCAGAACGGGGTCTCCAGACGGACTTCCAGTTTCGTACTCCCGTTAGGCGCGACCATTAACATGGATGGCACCGCACTCTATGAAGCGGTCGCTGTCATGTTCATCGCACAAGTCTATGCAATTTCCATGGATCCAGCGCAACAGGTTGTCGTCGTACTCACCGCCACATTGGCAGCCATCGGTGCTGCAGGAATCCCAGAAGCGGGCCTCGTCACAATGGTTATCGTACTGAGAGCCGTGGATCTCCCTGTGGAAGGTATAACGCTTATTCTCTCTATCGATTGGCTGCTTGACCGGTTCCGTACCACAGTTAACGTCTGGGGCGACAGCATCGGCGCAGGCGTAATTGAAGCGTATGAATCCAAGGACAGAGATGCAACCGAAGTGCCAGCAACATCGTAATTAGTTTTCAGTGATCGGTTCGGTTTTTTTTCAAAAAATCTTTCAGTTTTCAGTTAAGAGAAAGACTTGGATAAATCAGATATCCCTCTTAACTGACCCCTGATAACTGATAACTATTTCCTCTGATAACTGATAACCGATGACTGATAACTATCAGGACTTACGCAGCGTGCTCTTTTGTAGCATAGGCTGTTAGCCTGTGGCCCCTAAATGCCCGTGTTTTTCTCAGTATCTGCCTCTAAAACCAAGTGTTACGGTCAAAATTGCGTAAGTCCTAACTATAAAATAATGAACACACAAAACGAACCGAACCCACAAAAACCGGTACTCAGCGGGACAACAATCCTCGCAATCATCAGCGTCGTACTCGCTGCCGTATGGATCGCTTTCGCTTATTACAAAGGCAACAGTTCCAACGGCAGTCGAACGATGCTACTACATCCGGTAGTACCGATATTGCTGATTGTGTTGCTCACGCGTATCTATCGCTGGATCGATATAAAAAGCATCGTTATCCTCGAAATAATAATGATAAGCGTCTGGGTTTTTATACGCTTGTTGGGTGTACTGATGCCTTTCATTTTGGGGTTCGGTTTCGCTTACGTCTTCAGGTTCCTCTGGAACGCGCTCCCCTTTAAAAAGCAATACCAACGCGGCATCGCAACCACTGTGATTGTGCTCGTCTGTGGCGGCGTGCTTTTCTATACCGGCAAACAGGTGAGTAGACAAGCCAGCCAGATGGGAGTTGGGTTACTGAAGTTTTACCATGAAACTGTTCTGCCCCATGCTATCGGTGAAACCTTTACAGCAGTCGCTATCAGTGTTAATCCGCGTGCTGATGAAGACAACGGCACCGAAAGCAACCAAGAAAATCCTCCCGTAGAAACGTTCTATCTCGGCACCAACCACGGGATATATGAAATGCGACCAGACGCTGACGGGAAACCCTCTCCTATCGGTATCACCAACAGCGGACTCCTCGGTAAACCGATACAAGCGCTCACAGCGAGTGAAAACATTATCTACGCTGGCACGCAAAGCGGGTTATATCGCTACTATAAAACACCGCCACCTGCTGACGAAAAAGACGCAAGTTCCACACAGGTATGGCACAAAGTGGAAAACACCCCCTTTGATACGCTTGCCATCCAAGCCATCAACGTTCCACACTGGGATGACACACAGATTTACGTCGGAACGCAGAAAGGACTTTACGCAAGTAACAACGCAGGCGGAACATGGAACCCGGTCGCGCCTAACATTTACAGCGACAAGTCTATTGTGAGTATCATCTCTACTACAGATACCAATGGTGATCGCGTAACTTACGTCGCCAGTACAAGGCAGATGGACGCGGAAACGCCATTAGAGCAGGAAGAAAGCCAAACTACGGCAGCGGAAATGGATGTGGCACCTTCAGAGCAGTCAGAGCAGACAGACACCACATCTACAGCGCGGAAAACCGAAGCGGAAACCGCTTCACAACAGACGCACGCCTCATCTATAACGACAACAGTGCATTGGTATCTCGAAGGCTCTTCTCTCGGATGGGAAGAACTCTCTTCAATACCACAAGTCGTTTATACACTTGCCGGTGGAGATGAAACAACAGGGGACACAAATGGAACCTCACAAGCCGCCAATATCGAATTATATGCGAACACTCCAGAGGGGCTCTATGAATGGAATCATCTTCAGGACTGGCGAAAAACAGAAAGGGCTCCCGTAATTTCTGGGACATCAGCAACCCCACTGTTAGCCTCTGCACCTTCCGGCGTATACGTTGGGAACAGCACTGCTATCTGGCATCGCCCTACCTCCAACGCCAGATGGCGAACATTTGCGACATACAGGGAAGGCATCAGCCATGCCTACGAGGACCAGCCTATCGTTGTACAGGCAAAATCGTATTTGACGGAAAGAATACCGACAATTGCCCAGACCGGTGGCGAGGTCGTCAAAGAGGGATTTCAGTTCGCAAGTTCAATCGCTTTTAGCTTTGGCGGTTTTTTAGCGACTCTGTCACTGACACTCATCGTGTTTGTGTACGCCAACCAATCGTTCGATAACTATTTCAGGAGTTTCCTCACGCTCGTGCCTGAAACGCATCGGGACGCTGCCAAAGCATATCTGCGTGAAATTGACAAGAATCTACAAGAATTTCTAAGAGGACTTGTCACAGTCATCACAATTGTCTCAATAATTTCCTCCATTGCTTACAGTGTCATCGGTGTGCCGTTCGCTTTAGTTATCGGTATACTCGCAGGAATCTGTAACGCTATACCGACCTTCGGTCCCTTTATCGGTGGTGCTTTCGCGTTTGTAGCGATGCTCATGGGGTTGGCAGCTGGAGATTTCGGGAATATCGATTTCCTCATTCGCTGCGCATTTGTGTTGGGTGCCATCCTTGGTATTCAGGCAATTGACAATTCGCTCATCTCCCCAAAAATCATGAGCGATGCCATTGATGTAGACCCGTTGTTGATTATGTTCGCAGTGATTGTTGGTGCAGCCGTACTCGGTTTTTGGGGAGTATTGCTTGCAATTCCTACCATTGTTGTGATAAAATCGGTTATTGCCGTTTCCAGTGACAGAACGACGCTTGGAAAGCCAACCTAATTGTGGTTTCGCTGGGAACGCGAAAATTGTCAAGGAACCAACAGTGGAACTTATCCGCAAGGAAATACAAAAAAATGGAAACCAGACCCCCCATTGTTGCGATTGTCGGCAGACCGAACGTCGGGAAATCCTCACTCTTCAACAGAATCACCGCATCAGCGCCCATAACGCTGCCTTACGCATACGACGATGCCGAAACTCAAACGAGCGACAAACCGCGCAACATAAGAAAACCGAGAATGCCGCGTAAATTCGCCGTCGTCCACGATACACCGGGGGTAACCCGCGATAGGAATTACGCAGACGTAGAATGGGAAGACCGCGCTTTTACCATCGTCGATACCGGTGGATTAGACATCGATCCGGACGATAGGCTTATTGATAACGTCCAAGCACAGGTGGATGCCGCTTTGGATGAAGCAAGTCTGATACTCTTCGTCGTTGACGCCCGAACCGGGATCATGCCACACGATAGAACCGTCGCCGACAAACTCAGAGCAACCGATAAACCGATCTTCCTCGTTGTCAACAAGGTAGACACTGAACGCTTCCGCAATGAAGCCGCCGAGTTTTACGCACTCGGATTCCCTGAACCGATATGGACATCCTGCGTTCAAAACGACGGAATTCGAGAACTCCTTGACAATGTTGTGGACAACCTACCGGAGACCGATGAAACACTACACGATACGGCTGCCGCCATAAAGATCGCTATTGTCGGTAGACCCAACGTCGGAAAATCTTCGATTATTAACAACCTACTCGGTGAAGAACGAATGATCGTTGATGATCGACCCGGCACGACGCGCGATGCCGTCAATATCCAAATCGTTCACGACAATATCTCCTTTGAAATCGTTGACACAGCCGGGATGCGACGCAAATCGGCGATCAATGACGAACTCGAATCCGCAACTGTGAAACGCGCCATACACAGCATCCGCCAAAGCGATATTGCTGTCCTCGTACTGGATGTAACCCAGGAGGTCGCACAACAGGATAAGGCTATCGCCAAGTTTGTTGAACGACAGGGAAAAGCCTCCGTTTTGGTCATGAATAAATGGGATCTGATTGAAAAGGATAACACAACGCATCCGGCGTTTATGGATAAGTTCGACGCACAGCTCCCACAACTCGATTATGTACCACGCGTCTTTGTCTCTGCCGTTACGGGGCAACGCGTTACCCAAATATTAGCGACAGCCTTAGAGGTACATCGTGAGTATTGCACGCATATCCCGACACCGGCACTCAATGAATTACTGCTCGAATTACGCAACGCGCATCCGCCACCACGTGTCAAGGGTGTACGTCCCGCACTCAAATATATCACACAGGTCGAGACAAAACCACCTACCTTCCTCATCTTCGGACGGAACATAAACCGGGTCGGTCAACCCTATGAGTCGTACCTCGTCAACAATATTCGGAGCGAATTCGGATTCCACGGTACACCGATACGTATCTTTTACCGTCGGTCGTAATCCACAAAAGGAGGAGCACTTTGTCAGGATTTAAAGTTTTTATCACACGCCCGATCCCCGAAGAAATTCGTGCGAAAATCGCAGAAGAATGTGATGTTGATATGTGGCATACAAGTGCCATCCTACCGCCGATCGCCGAAAAAATCCCGCCGCTTGATGGGTTAATGACTTATGGACACGAACCTGTCTCTCCAGAGATGATCGCGACTGCGCCGAATCTCAAAGCGATCTCCGTCGTCGGGGTCGGTTATGATCACGTCCATGTTGAGGCTTGCAGAGAACGCGGCATCGCCGTTGGACACACGCCCGGTGTCCTCAGCGATACCACCGCCGATATGACGATGGCACTCCTGCTCGCCGCCGCACGAAACATTGTCCCAGCGTATGAACATGTCCAAGTTGCCAAGCAGTGGAAATACTACGATCCGAATATCCTTTGGGGGACCGATGTACATCACGCAACGTTAGGAATTGTAGGCATGGGTAGAATTGGACACGCGGTTGCCAAGCGAGCAAAAGCATTTGATATGCGCGTCCTTTACTACAAACGTGAACGTCGACCCGACTGGGAACAAGAACTCGGTGTCCAATACGTAACATTTGAAGAACTTCTGCAAGCCTCCGATTTCGTGACGCTCCACGTACCATTGACCGAAGAGACCACACATCTTATCGGTAAGCCAGAACTTGCACTGATGAAAAACACCGCC
Source organism: Candidatus Poribacteria bacterium (assembly GCA_009845545.1). Lineage (GTDB taxonomy): Bacteria > Poribacteria > WGA-4E > WGA-4E > WGA-3G > WGA-3G. Next base: position 11,624 of record VXZK01000027.1, on the reverse strand, counting down.
ATTTTAGTCAACATCGCAAGAGGCCCCGTCGTCGACCACTACGCCTTATACGATGCGCTCAAGCAAGGGCAAATTGCAGCGGCTGCCGTTGACGTAACCGAACCGGAACCGATCAATACCGATCACCCACTCCTCGGTTTGGACAATGTCCTCATCGCACCGCATCTCGGCAGTGCGACTGTCCAAACACGGATGAAAATGGCAACTATGGCGATGGAGAATTTGCTTGCAGGGTTAAAGGAGGAACAATTGCCTTACGGCGTGCTCCAGCCAAACCTTCCATAGTAGGAGCGAGCTGTGCTCGCGATGCTTCGGTAGGAGCGAGCTGTGCTCGCGATGCTCAACCCTAACATCACTGCCTATACTATAGTGAATCCTAAAAATAAAGAGACACTTCATCCCCCCGGTAGGTTCGGTTTCCTAACCGAACCGGTGCGGAGTGTCCTATTAATTCTAAACTTTACTATAAACTAACTGAAACAAGGAGGAAAGATGCTAGAAAAGCTATTTGAGTTAAAAAACCACAACACTTCGGTGAGACGCGAACTGGTCGCAGGTTTCACGAATTTCATGACGATTTCGTATATTATTTTCGTGCAACCCAATTTCCTATCAGCCGCTGGCATGAACCCTGGGGCTGTCATGGTGGCGACCTGCGTATCCAGTGCAATCGCAACATTCCTTATGGCGTTTCTTACCAACTATCCCGTCGTATTAGCACCTGGGATGGGGCTTAACGCCTATTTTGCCTTTGAAGTTTGTAGCAACAGCGGTTTAGGTCTATCCTGGCAGGAAGGATTAGGCATCGTTTTCATAGCAGGGATGCTGTTCCTTATCCTCTCATTTGTAGGAATACGAGAAGCCGTCATGAACGCGCTTCCGGCCTCGCTCCAAAACGCGATTGCCATTGGAATCGGACTGTTCATTGCCTTTATCGGGCTACAGATGAGTGGAATCATTACAAAAGATCCCGCCACGTTTATAACGCGAGGAGAACTCGACTCTAAACATATTCTCCTCTCACTCTTCGGCATCGCGGTAATACTCGCACTCATGGCACGCAAAGTACGAGGCGCGATTCTGATTGGTATCCTTATTACAACGGGTGCTAACCTTGTCTTCGGATTCGTTAGTTACGAGGGTATCGCCGCACTCCCACCGGATCCAACGCCGACGCTCTTTAAATTACAGTTCCCGAACATCTTCGCCAAACTGGACCTCATTCCGGTCATCTTTGTGTTCTTTGCCATTGACATGTTTGATAGCATCGGCACACTCACGGCTATCGGCTATAGAGCGGAACTCATGGAAGCCGGAAAACTCGCCAAAGCCCGACGCGCACTTATGGTGGACGCAGCCAGCACCGCTGGCGGGGCTTGCCTCGGCACTTCCACCGTGACATGCTACATCGAAAGTGCAACCGGGATCGCTGAAGGCGGACGCACAGGACTTACCGCTGTCTTCACGGGGATTTTCATGTTAGGTTCGCTCCTTTTCATCCCGCTCATTAAGATTATCGGCGGCGGCTATCCCATCAATCCGATTATTGGTCCGGCACTTATCGTCGTCGGTGGGTTGATGCTCAGAAACATCATCCAGATCGATTGGGAAGACATCACAGAATCGATCCCGGCGTTCCTCACGATGATCATGATGCCACTCTCCTTCAGCATTACAGACGGCATCGGCTTCGGGGTTATCTCGTTAGCGTTCCTCAAATTGGTAACCGGACGTAGCAAAGAGATCCATCCGATCATCTACTACTTCGCCCTCTTCTTCATCGCCTGCTACATCGGCGGTCTGTAGAAGAAAACCCAGATCCAGTAGGCGCGGTTTGATGACGTTTAAGAAAATAAATCGGTAATCCCCAGGCCCGGTAGGTGCGGTTTGGAACCGCACCGGGTATAATCGAGGAACGTCTGAGTTATCTCAATGAAATTACCGAATTAAAAAATTAATCTTCATCAACCGCACCCAGACTGCAAAAGAAAATCAAACATTTAGGGAATCAGATAATTTATCGAAACCTAAATCGCCCTGTCAGACATCCGAAAAATCTTGAACTTTGTTGAGACATCGTGTATAATTCGCCTAAACCTAATATCCTGTTACATGGAGACTTCAGATGGAAAAGCCTGAACTTGTCGTTGGTTATCTTATGAATGGTGGAGCCTTCATCCAATCTATTAAGGTGCCAAAGCTGCTGGATTGGATCAAACACTTAGAGCCCGAAGAACTTATTGCGTTTTTTCAGGATTTACTCGAATTGGTAATACAGATTCCGAGGGGGAAGGAAGATGTTGAGGCACTTGAGGAATTTCTCGCCTATTGGCGCGAGCTTGCATTAGAAGCAGAAAGCGCATTTGAGCAAACTCACAGCGATCCCGCAGACGCGGAAATAGCAGCAAAAGCCGTCGATATACTTTGGAAATCTCTTGCCGATTCCATCGGAGCAGCCATGAGCTCAGGCGAATTGGGAATCTTCAGAGATTATGATGAAGCAGAACGCGAATTAATGTCACCCTTAATAGATATTGTTGATGAGCAACCGGGGCGAGCATTAACGACTCAGGGTACTCACATGGAACCGGAGCCTGAGGTTATTGATGTGACGAAACAGGAACGGGACCACTACCTAGCCCAGTCTATCTTTGGAATCGGACTCTCTACCCGAGTCTGCAACTGTCTCGCAAGGGAAAATATTGAAACTGTACGAGAACTCGTCATCAAAACGGAGTGGGATCTGTTGGAATATACGGATTTCGGACAGGTGTCGCTACTCGATGTCAAAAAACAACTCGCCGCCAGGGGCCTTTACTTGGGAATGGACCTAGATGACAAGGACTACGAGAAGGACGAGGACATCTACGAAGAAGAAGACATGGAGTAAATCCCTTACGGCCTCCTTTAGCAGCGGTATGTTTATTAGCACCAAAACGAAAATAAACAGGAATATCACTAAATGCCCCGTATTTTCGATAACATTGACCAACCACTGCTCCCCGCACTCCAACAAACCCTTGAAACCGCCACACACGCCGATTTCTGCGTCGGCTATTTCAACCTCCGCGGCTGGCGCGGACTCGCTCCTTATGTTGAGAATTGGAACGGTGGCGAAGGCGCCTGCTGCCGCCTGCTCGTCGGCATGCAACGCTTACCCGAAGAAGAACTCCGAGAAGCCAAGCGAATTGCCAAGGATGGCGGCATTGATAACCAAACCGCACTCCGTCTCAAACGGAAATTGGCAGAGGAATTCCGCGAGCAGCTGACCATAGGCGTACCGACACGCCAAGATGAAATAGGGTTACGCCAATTAGCACACCAACTTCGCGAAGAAAAGATCCAGGTAAAGCTCTTTCTCCGACACACGCTCCACGCGAAACTCTATCTGATTTATCGCTCTGATCAAATCACACCAACCGTGGGTTACCTCGGCAGTAGCAACCTAACCCTCGCCGGACTCTCACAACAGGGCGAACTCAACGTTGATGTCGTTGACGCGGATTCTTGCGAGAAATTGGAAAACTGGTTTGAAGACAGATGGAATGACAGATGGTGCATCGATATTTCCAAGGAATTGGCGGAAATTATTGAGCAGAGTTGGGCGCGTGAAGAACCTATTCCGCCATATCACATCTACGTCAAAATGGCGTATCATTTGTCGCAGGAAGCACGCGCAGGCTTGACTGAGTTTCAGATTCCACGTGAATTTGAGGACAAACTGTTTGAATTCCAAACCGCCGCCGTGAAAATCGCAGCGCATCACCTCAACAGACGTGGCGGCGTGCTCATAGGCGATGTCGTCGGACTCGGTAAAACGCTCATGGGAACGGCACTCGCACGTATACAAGAGGATGATTACGACCTTGAAACCCTGATTATCTGCCCGAAAAACCTCGTCAATATGTGGGAAGATTATCGTGAAGAATATCGCCTGCGGGGAAGGGTCCTCTCAATCAGTCGAGTCATCAACGAGTTGCCTGACCTTCGTCGCTATCGGCTCGTTATGATTGACGAGAGCCATAACCTTAGAAACCGTGAGGGTAAACGCTACCAAGCCATTCAGGAATATATCCACGAAAACGAGAGCAAAGTGATCCTCCTCTCAGCTACCCCTTACAACAAAACCTATCTCGACCTCTCTAATCAACTCTGTCTGTTCGTTGATGAAACCGAAGACCTCGGCATCCGCCCAGAGCAATACATCAAATCGTTAGGCAGTGAAACCGAGTTTATTCGCAAACATCAAAGTAGTTTTCGCTCTCTTGCTGCCTTTGAACACAGCGAATTCATTGACGATTGGCGTGAACTGATGCGCCGTTATCTTGTGCGCCGAACGCGCAGCTTCATCATGGACAACTACGCCGAAACAGATCCTGATACCGGGCGCAAATTCCTCTCTTTTGCCGATGGAACGCCTTCCTACTTTCCGACACGTGTTCCGAAAACGATAAAGTTCACAATTAATGAACAAGACCCCGACGACACCTACGCACAGTTATACTCTGATGGTGTTGTGAGTGTCATTAGCAATCTCAAGTTGGCGCGATATGGACTCAAAAACTACATTGTAGACACACCATCAGAACCACTAACGGAAGCGGAACAACGGCAATTGCAAGACCTATCTCGCGGCGGACAACGACTAATGGGGTTTTGCAGGACAAACCTTTTCAAACGGCTTGAAAGCAGCGGGCAGGCGTTCATCCAATCCGTTGATCGGCATATTCTACGCAACTATATCTTCTTGCACGCTATTGAGAATGGTGAACCGCTACCCATCGGTTCGCAAAACGCTGAAATGCTCGATACTCGGTTTGAAGATAGAGATACCGACGATACTACCCTTATCTTAGATGCTTCAGGTGATGACGATGACGCACAGGTTGATGGTATAGATTCACAAACGAACGCATACACAGCCGATGACTATAAACAACGCGCCGCTGTTATCTATGGACTTTACACAACGAAATATAACAGGCGGTTTAAGTGGCTCCGTTCAAACCTCTTTCACCCGTTGCTTCGCAAAGATCTCACTGAAGACGCGATTGCACTTACCAAGATTTTGCAACAGTACGGGACATGGGAGCCCGAAAAAGACGCAAAACTCAACGCGCTTCAAGAACTCTTAACACAGACACACCGAGATGATAAAGTGTTAGTCTTCACACAATTTGCGGATACTGTAAAGTATCTGACAGATGTACTCTTAGAACGTGGGATGACAAGCATCGCCGCCGCAACTGGCGATTCCGCAGATCCCACCGCTTTGGCACATCGCTTTAGTCCTGTCAGCAACGATAAACGCGACAAAGTTAATCGAGAGAACGAGCTGCGGGTGCTCATCAGTACGGATGTCCTCAGCGAAGGTCAAAATCTACAAGACTGTGCAATCGTCGTCAACTATGATCTGCCGTGGGCAATCATCAGGTTAGTCCAACGTGCAGGCAGAGTTGACCGGATTGGACAAACAGCGGAAGACATCTTGTGTTATTCATTCCTACCCGCCGAAGGTGTGGAACGCATTATCAACTTGCGCGGACGCGTCCGTGCACGCCTCCAGCAGAACGCTGAGGTCGTCGGCACGGATGAAGCTTTTTTTGAAGATGACGGTGAGGAAGGCAATGAGAGAATTGTTAATCTCTATAATGAAAAGGTGGGGCTGCTTGACGATGCACAAGACAACGATGTGGATCTCGCCTCCCACGCCTATCAGATTTGGAAAAACGCCATTACGCAAGACCCAAGCTTAGAAAAGAATGTTTCTGCCCTTCCATCTGTCGTCTATTCAACGCAACCGCATACGCCAACCGATAACGAACCCGAAGGCGCGCTCGTCTACATCCGAACAGGACAGGAAAACGATGCCTTGGCATGGATAGATCGAAATCGCGAAAGCGTAACAGAGTCCCAGTTTGCAATCCTCCAAGCCGCGGCGTGTGAACCTGACACGGAAGCACTTCCACCGCTTGAAGCACATCATTGTCTTGTGGAAGCAGCCGCAAAGTTAATCCTCTCTGAAGAGCGATCGGTGGGTGGGCAGCTCGGCCGACCTTCCAGTGCCCGATTCCGCACCTACGAACGCCTAAAGGATTACGCCTCAGAGGTGGAAGGGACGCTACTTAGCACACCAGCACTTAAACAGGTCATTGAAGCCATCTATCGCTATCCGCTGCGGCAAGCAGCCACTGACACCCTCAACCGCCAGCTCCGTAGCAGTATTTCTAACAAAGACCTTGCAGATTTAGTCATTGACTTATGGGAAACAGAGCGACTCTGCATCATTGAACAGGAGCGGCAAACACGAGAACCGCAGATCGTCTGCTCACTTGGACTCCGCACACCGTAACATCTGAAAAAACCTTGAACCTTACCGACACATCGTGTATAATTCGCCTAAACCTAACACCATTTCTGAATAAACGCTTCTCAGTAAGAAAAACCGGTTCGTAGTTGCGCAATTCATTGCGCTCTTACGTGTGGGAGTCTTCGATGTGTTTCAATACTTCTGAGATGTGAGTTTATTTTTCAGATTTGGTATTATACAAATTCAACAGTCATGTCCTGAAAGCACACAAACTTATAGGAACCTCTAATGCTTAACGAGCGAAATACACGCCAATATCTCAAAGAATCCGATTTTGAAAACCTCTTTATTGAAGAACTCGGTTGGGACCGCCACACCCAAACACTACCCGTTATAGTAGACGAAACCGAATATCACCTCACCACCATCGCCGAAAAACGCGGAATGATCGTCTTTGAATGTCCAGCCCCCGAAACCGACGGACGCATCCCCGATTACGCAACCCGCCGCAAAATCCAAAAGCAGGTCGCCAAATCTGCCCACGAACACTTTATCATCTACACCGATGTTGACAAAACCACAGACATCTATCAGTGGGTCAAACGCGAGCAAGGCAAACCCGATGCCTGCCGTGAACACCGGTATAACCGTGATGAACACTCCGGCGAATCCCTCATCCAAAAACTGCAAGCCATTGCTTTTACTTTTGAAGAAGAAGAGCAGCTGACACTCTTTGAAGTAACCGGACGCGTTGGCGCAGCCTTTTACGCTGAACGAGTTACCAAGAAGTTTTATGACCGTTTCAAGAAAGAACACGACACATTCCTCAAATTCCTCAACGGCATTCCAGACGAAGAGATGCAAAAGTGGTACGTCTCCGTCATGCTCAACCGCTTGATGTTCATCTACTTTATCCAAAAGAAAAATTTCCTTGATAGTGACCAAAACTATCTGTCTACGAAACTGACAGAGAGCCAAACAAACGCCACCAACGCATACTACAAAGAATTCCTCTGTCCACTCTTCTTTGAAGGGTTTGCGAAACCGGAAAACGAACGCTCCGGAGAGATGAAACGCCTACTCGGAAAAATCCCCTATCTCAACGGCGGCATCTTCCAAAAACACCAACTTGAGACACTCTACGGTGAGAGCATTGACATCCCTGACAAGGCATTTGAGCAACTTTTCAAGTTCTTTGAGCAGTACCAGTGGCTCCTCGACGACCGTCCACTCAAAGATGATAACGAGATTAACCCCGATGTGCTTGGTTATATCTTTGAAAAATACATTAACCAGAAGCAGATGGGTGCCTACTACACCAAAGAGGACATCACCGAATACATCAGCAAAAACACCATCATTCCCTTCCTCTTTGACAAGACGAAAAAAGCGTGCAAAATCGCATTTGAAGGCGACGCTTCCGTTTGGAACTTGCTGCAAGAAGACCCTGACCGCTATATCTACGATGCCGTGAAAAAAGGTGTCGATTTGGATTTGCCAGAGGAAATCGCTGCCGGAATTGATGATGTCTCTAAACGCACCGAGTGGAACACACCCGCCGATCCTGATTATGCCTTGCCGACAGAGATATGGCGAGAGACCGTCGCACGGCGGCAGCGTTATGAAACCGTCCGATCCAAACTCACAAACGGAGAGATAACGGACATCAACGACTTGATTACTTACAATCTCAACATCCGCCAATTCGCGCAGGATGTCATCGAAAAATGTGAGGGGCCCGAGCTCCTCCGCGCCTGCTATAAAGCCATCACCGAAGTGACAATCCTCGACCCGACGTGTGGCTCCGGTGCGTTCCTCTTTGCCGCGCTGAATATCCTCGAACCGCTCTACGAGGCGTGTTTGGATCGGATGCAAATTTTCTTGGACGAAGTAGACCGCATCTTTGAATCACGACCCACGCGTAGATATAGCGACTTTCGTGAACTCCTTGACCGCATTGACGAGCACCCCAACCGCAAATACTTTATCCTCAAATCCATCATTATCAACAACCTCTACGGTGTAGACATCATGGACGAGGCAGTTGAGATATGCAAGCTTCGCCTTTTCCTGAAAATGGTGGCGCAACTTGAAGACGTGAGACGGATTGAACCATTACCGGATATTGACTTTAACATTCAGGCAGGGAACACCCTCGTCGGTTACGCGACTTATGACGAGGTGAAAAAGGCAGTCGAAAGTAGACTTGACTTTGACGACGCAATGAAACGTATTCAAGAAAAGGCTGAGGACGTTGACGAGTTGTTTACGTTGTTTCGCCAGCAACAGACGGAATTGGGAGGCACGGTAACACCCGCCGAAAAACAAGCTTTACAAGATAGACTCAAAGTATTAGAAGATGAACTCAACAGATACCTTGCTGGCGAATACAAAGTAGATCTAAACAAGAAAACTGCTTACCAAGATTGGTTGACTTCACATAAGCCTTTCCACTGGTTTATCGCGTTTTATGGGATTTTAAAGGATGGTGGTTTTGATGTGATTATTGGCAATCCACCGTATGTAGAGTATAGCAAGCTTAAAAAGGAGTATACCATAAAAGGTTATGAAACAGGAAGTTGTGGAAATTTGTATGCGTTTGTCATGGAACGGTCAATGGTTCTGGGGGAAAAAGACGGGCGATGTGGTATGATTGTTCCATTGAGCGGACATAGTACAGACCGAATGAAACCGCTGATCACCGATTTTTATAACAAAATCCAACTTCTGCATATCATGAATATCAGCGGTGATGCACATCCTAGTGTTCTCTTTCCGGGGGTCAAATTCCGTTTAGCTATTTTCCTTTCTTCAACTTATTCAGAAAATAAAGGATTACACACAACAAAATATTCAAAATGGCTTACAGGAGAAAGGGAAGATTTATTTGAGTTGATTGAATACGTATCTGTCAATCAAAAGTCAAAAGGTTTTATTTCTAAATTATCCACTCACGTTCATAGGAACATCATTGAGAAATTACTAAAACATAAGGGAAGTTTTGCTTTACATCAAGGACAACACACAACCTATTATCACAATGCGCCTGTCCACTGGATCCGAGCACACTCGTTTATTCCGTATTTTCATAGTGAAAGAGATGGTGAAAAGATTTCAACCCAACTTAAACTGATGACTTTTGAGAGAAAGAACTACGCCCTCGCTGCAACTGGGGTTGTTTGTAGTTCACTTTTCTATATTTGGTGGATAACGAGTTCCGATTGCTATCATCTCAATAAGAGAGAAATTGAGGAATTTCCAATCAATCTATCAAACACGGACATCGCCCAAAAAATCGCACCGATTGCCGAGCAGCTAATGGCAGATATAAAAGAAAAATCCAAAAGACGTGTCTATATCTATAAAACATCCGGACGTGTTGAATATGACGAATTTTATCTAAAAGAATCTAAGTCCATCATAGACGAAATTGACCGCGTGCTTGCCGAACACTATGACTTCACCGACGAGGAATTAGACTTCATCATCAACTACGACATCAAATATCGGATGGGGTTGGGAAGTTGATATATAACCTATGGGCAGGAATGCATCATGACATACACTGGTAATGAACTGACACCCGAATTGAAACAAGCAGAGGAAGAGATAGATAACTATTACAAATCTAATCCTTTGGTTAAACTTCCGTTTACAACCGCTGTGTGGTCTTTTTTCGCTTTTGTTGAAGATTATATGTTGATAAGGACCATGCAGATTGATGGGAAACAAGATATCTATGTGCTAGGTAGTGAATTTCTTGTCGAACTTGAATATTCTATAGCTTGGCTCTATAGTGCTTGCCAACCAGACGGTCAAGTCTCTTTTAATTTTCATAACGATCATTACAAAGCGTCTATGGATTTATTTGAATTAGGCAAGAAATATGAATCGTTTGTTTTCGCATACACTTGTGCTAACCACGGTTGGATTGATTTGAATGTTAAGGAATTTTCCATCCAACCAACAGGCAATTTTTTCAAAAATTTTGAGTACGAAGCATACAACGTCTTAATTGACGCGTCTCTATTTTCAGAAGCATCATCTGCCATTAATTTTAATAATTTCCCAATAGATGCAATTGAGCGTTCCTTAAAGGTAAGAGGCGACAGATTTCGCTATAAATTAAATCCAAGAATGGTTTCTAATACGATTGCGTTTCTCAAACCTCTATTTGACCAAATATTTTCGTTGCCTAATGAATGGCGGTTTAGTCGCTACTCTTTGGGAGATTTTCGACAAGTTTTTGAAGCAATTTGTTCTATTGCACATATTCATTGGAAAGCACGGAAAATGGCTGTGACTCGGGGATGCGGTAGCATGGCCCATCTCGATAGCATTTACCTACCAACTTGTGATGAACTGCTAAGGCGTGTTGTTAGATATTCCGGCGTATCAAACGCGAAAGTAAAAAACATCCTTGATGATTTGACCTACGGAAATAGTTCCATTTCACATTCTGAACTTGCTATGCGTCCTCTAATTAAACTGAATTCGGAGTACTATGCCATTGTACCTCATGTATGGATTTGTTCTTCGGCAGAACGGAATTTTGCTGCTCTTCTAAATAGACTGAAATGTGAAAGAAAGATTTATTTAAAATTAGTTTCGTCTGAAAGAGAAGACCTTATGAGACAACGTTTTACTGAAGGCTTGTCTGATAAAGGTTACAGATTCATTTGCGGAAATGTAACAAACTTAACGGATGTTGACCTTGCCATTGTAAATGATTCAGAGAAAACGTGTCTATTGTTAGAACTAAAATGGTTTATTGCTCCAACGGTTGCGCGTGAACGTATTGAAAAATCCGAAGAAATTGAGAAAGGTATTTCTCAGGTGCTTGAACTTCAACAGGCTTTCGCAGATAATCATAGACCATTATTGGACAAACTCAACATTGATTCCAACTATAGACTTGAAGGAGTCGTTGTCTCGCAGAATTGGATAGGCTATGCCAATGCTCAATCTCCTGAAGTACCTGTAATCCGGGTTGACCATCTCATAGCGAAATTAAAAGCAGCGGAAAGTCTTCAATCTACGATAGAATGGTTGAAGGATCGAGAGTATCTGCCTAAAGAAGGAGAGCATTTTAAAATCGTTGATGGAGATCCTCTCACTATCTGCAATTGGAGCCTGATAACGCCTGAGGTTGAACTTCTTGTTCACGATACGTTTTTTCCTTTGTAATATGGTTGCATTAATTGTCAACTTTATGTTAAAATAATTTATTAAAGTCTACAGGAAAAATAAATCAGAATCTTACTCGGGAAACGAGAAAAGCGCGTTTCTAAACATCTAATGAAAATAACAACAC
>VXZK01000149.1 GCA_009845545.1 Candidatus Poribacteria bacterium | reverse complement strand
ATTATAGACAGAATAAACAACCAAAACACTTTTCCCAGTTAAAAAAGACCCCAAAGGAGAATACAACAGATGACTCGTTCCAGTTTCGTGTTAATGTTAATTGCGTGCCTTGGTATGTTCGTTAGCATTACCTTCGCACAAGAGGATGTCGCAAATGGCGGGACCGTTCGCGGCAAAATTACGGATACAAGCAACGCACAGAACCCGATTGAAGGTGTTCAAGTGAAAATTGTCGGTACAGATGGCACAGAATATAAAGCAACGACCGAGGTCACTGGTGAGTATAAACGAACAGGTATCCCCGCGGGGCGTTACCTAATCAGTATCTATAAGGAAGGATACGGTGACCGGATTGGGAAACCAGTTACAGTTGTTAACGGTGGTGACCACTATGTCCCGCTTAAGATGAGTAAAGAACAGGTCCCGCTCCTCAAAAGAGTTCAAAACAGATTTGAAAAAAAACTTCAAGAACAGAATGCCCCCGAGAATATGTCACAAAATCCGCAAGAGCACTGGTACGACCTCGCCTTGATGAATACCAAGATTGGTTATATGCATGTATCGACATACAAAACCGAGTATCAAGGGGAAGAGGTGGATCGACACAAAATTGATATGGTTATGAATTTTAAGGCACTCGGGACCGATGTGACCTTAGAAATCACCCGCGTGGAGTATACAGGTTCCGATTTAATGCCGCGCCACTTTCTCTCGACCTCTAATGAATCCGGCTTAAAACAGGTAGAAGGCCGCATCGTGGATGGTGTCGCCCATATTAAGACAACACTCAACGGTGAAACCACTGAATCAGAAGTTCCAATACCGTCGGATACAATCTCCGAACACGTAGGTGTGGAATCGCTGTTCAAACAAGGGCTTAAAATAGGTGAAAAACGGAATTTTCACATATTCAGTTTCGATCTATTGAAGCCGGTGAAAACAGAGCTTGAGGTTGAAGGGCAAGATACTTTAACTTACCAGTCAGAAGAAAAGCAGGTTTATGTTTTACGCCAGAAGTTGGATATGATGAATGGGATCACTATGAAAATGTGGCTCGACACTGATGGGGTGAACTATAAAACAGAAGTCCCCATGATGGGACTTTCCATGGTAACCACCAAAACGGATCAGGAGACTGCGCTTGGTGAGACCGAAGAAGTTGATGTTGTCTTAAAAACCCGCATTCTTCCCTCTGGTAAACGTCCGACACTGGGGGCAAAAAACTTCAAAGCAGCGGTGAAACTGCCGGCAGGAAACATCGCTGATGCTATCATGTCTAATTCCCAGCAACAACTGATAGTAACGAGTGAGAAGGCAGGTAGGCTTGCGATTCAGGTGCCAATGGTTACAGCAGAAGACTGTCCTAACTTACCGATTCAGAATGCAGAAGGCGAATTCCTTGGGGCAAGTGCTTATATTCAAACCGATGCGCCAGCGATTCGTGCGAAAACCGAAGAAATATTAGACGGCGAAGTTAATTCATGGCGTGCGGCAGAAAAACTATGCGAATGGGTGTATACAGCCATTACGGAGAAAAAGATGAGTGGCGGCTTCGGTTCATCCTTAACTGCATTAGAGTCCCTCTCTGGGGACTGCACGGAACACACTGTGCTTTTCATTGCCTTAGCACGTGCCGCTGGTATTCCAGCGAGAATCTGTTCTGGTATCACATTTGTAAAAGATGGTTTTTACTACCACTTCTGGCCTGAAGTCTACGTCGGCAGATGGATACAGATGGATCCAACATTCGGTCAGACCATCGCTGACGCAAATCATATTCAGCTTGGCGGAAGCACTCTGGAATCCGATAACCTGATGGAATTCGCTGAAGGTGTTTTCCGAACGCTTAATCAACTCGAAATTGCCATCGTTGAATAGTCATAAACTATTCCGCTTTAACCATCAACTCGACCCCGTTATAAATGTTAAGGCACAAGTTGATGGTTAAGACTGACGACTCTCTTAACTGACGACTGACACCTGACACCTGATAACTACTGATGGCATTTCTCAACCCACTATTTCTTTTAGGACTCCTCGCCGCTGGTATCCCACTGATTATCCATCTTTGGAATCGTCGCCGTGTTGTGACGGTTGATTTTAGTAGCCTGATGTTTCTGATGGCGGCGCATCGTGAAAATGCCCGGCGATTCCAACTCAGGCAGCTGCTCATTTTGCTTTTGCGGATGGCAATTGTTGCGCTTATTGCGCTGGCTTTAGCGCGTCCATTCTTGACGCTTGGACTGCCGGTTGCCTCCGTGCGTGCGAAAACCGACATAGTCATCGTTTTAGACAATTCTTACAGCATGGCGCACCAAGATGTTGATGGCATCAGATTTGAAAAAGCACAAACTTTGGCAATTGATATTATGGATACACTGCGGCACGGAGATAGTGCCGCCCTTATTTTAATGTCGGATATTCCAAATCCCGTTTTCCGGCAACTCACACCTGACCTTGGAAGTGTCACAGCAGCGATTCATGCTGCGACGGTTTCTTATCGCGCCACGAACGCCCAGCCGAGCCTTGAACTTGCGCACGAAATCCTCGCCGAATCATCACAATTGAACAAAGAACTCTATCTGATTTCAGACTTTACGCGAAACGGATGGGAGAACGTAGGGGCGAGGTTACCTCGCCCCTACAATCGCTCTGGTGCGCGCGTTTCTCTGATTCCGGTTGCCGAAGGAGAAGCACATAACACAAATATTGAAGAAGTCCGTCCCTCCAATCAACTAATAGGCGTAAATCTACCGCTCCAATTGAACGTAACTACTGCGAACCATTCAGTAGCGCCATTGGCGCAGCGTATGCTAACGCTGTTTATTGGCGCGGAAAAAGAAAAAACTGTGAGTTTTTCTGCAGCAGCTAACGAATCACTGAATACGACTTTAACATATAACTTTTCTACACCCGGCACACATATCGGTTACTTTACACTCACGGAGGATCGCCTTAACGTTGATAACCAGCGTTATTTCGCTTTGGATGTCATTGGTGAAGTGCGTGTCCTTTGTGTCGGAGAACAAACGGAATACCTTGCATTGGCACTCAATCCACATAATGCTCCTGTTTTATCGCGCGTTAACGGGGCTGCGGTTTCTAAAGTTACAAGCCCAAATACAATAGACACCAACGGTATAATGATTTTACCGACGCAATGCACACCTACTGAATTTGAATCCTTTCCACTTGAAGATTACGACGTTATCATTCTGGCAGATGTGCCACAGATCACCCGACAGATCGGTGCGCAGCTTCAAGAATTCATCCGACACGGCAAAAGCGTTATAACCTTTGTGAGCAGGCACAGCAATGCAGAAAGTTACAACTCGCTTAGCGATGGTTGGTTGCCTGCGCAACTTGGTAGCACACTTACATGGACTCCGCCGCAGCAAGTTCGTGCGTACCAAGAGGGGCACCCTATTTTTGATATTTTTCCGAACGAAGGGTTTTCTGCGCAATACGCTCCACAATTTTATAGCGGTGTGATGCTACGTCCAACGTCTGAATCAGAGGTAATAGCACATTTTGACGATGACACGCCCTTTCTTATCGAGCGAAATCAAGGGACAAGTACAGTACTACTTTACAACTGCGGATTGCTCAGACGACAGCCGAACACACCGAGTGCAAATGCCGGACTCCCTCGCACTACAGCTGCTACAAACGACCTACTCATTAATCCGTATTTCCTCCCGATGCTCCAACAGAGTGTGCTTTACACTGCTACAGCAAATCGGAATCTCTTAACATGGAGTGGACATATCGGAGACACCTATACAGCGCGTTATCCGCGCAGTGCTGGTGGGAAAGCGTCTATTCGCTTAAAAACGACTGTTGATACTACGCCAGAGGCTGCTGGTGCGGTTGCTGATGATAGCATTGTGGTCCCGATTGCCGAGGACGGCACCTTGCAATTTCGAGGCACAGAACGTCCTGGCATTTATCAGATTGAGGTGCGAACACCAGACAGACTTCAGCGAGATTTTTTCGCGGTCAACGTTGATGCGGCTGAATCCGATTTAGCACAGATTCCACTTCAACAGGTGGCTGCACGCGTCGGTGCACAAACAACAGCAAATGAGGAAACTGGGGGGACAACAGTGGCAGATGAGGCTTATAACGTTAAAAGACACGGCAGGGAAATTTGGGGTGAGTTGCTTCTCTTGGCTGTTTGCTGTATGCTCCTCGAAAGTTTTCTTTCAAATCGGGGTTCGCATTCGTTACAGGGAAAAGGCGACAATCCAGATAACGATGGGGCACTGACCGTAGGTGAAGTATAATGCAAGAATTTTGTTATCCCACACGCTCGTTTGGAACATTGTGTTTAATTGTCGTGTTGAGTATCGCCATACAAGTTGAAATTGCATCAGAGACAGCGACTGTTTCACACGACAAAACAACGGGGTTAAGAGATGAATCGAATACCGTGCGGAGTCTCGTTATTAAGGGTAATCATTCATTCTCCGGACAGCAAATTCGCGCCCTGATGCAGACGGATGTTTGGAGTGTATATGATGAAACCGTTCTGGCATCAGATTTTGAAGCAATCATAAATTTTTATAAAGAAAATGGCTATCGTTTTGCGCGCGTAGACACAGAACAACTCTCAGCAAAGCAGTTCGCGGATGGTGTTTATCTTGGTATTGAGATTGACGAAGGTACTATCGGGAAAATCAACTTATCCGGTAATGAGAAAACCAAGAAAGATGTTATTCTCCGTGAACTCTTGTTTGAAGTTGGCGATGTTTACATAGAAGCCGATAAAGAGGAAAGTGAACAAATACTCCGTGATAAGAGTTATATTGGCGCAGCAAAGATTGCCCCGTTGTGGGATGCGAGTTCCAATACGGTAGCGATTCAGGTTAATGTCACAGAACTTTGGTCGCCGCCACTTCCGTCAATTGACCCAGCATTGAACAGTCAAGGGGGCACTTTTCTTTTAGGATTGCGGGAATCCAACGTATTTGGCTCCGGGCACGATACTGAAGTCCGTTATCAACGGATCAGTGAGATCGGTGAAAAAACAAAGAGCCTTTTAACATGGAAGTATCGAATGCCCCGTGTGGTTAATTCACATTGGAACTTTGATGGTGCTTACATTCAGAAACGCGAAGGAGATTCATGGGCGATCATATTAGAACGTCCGCAATATACATTGAAAAGCCGTTGGAGTGCAAGGTTTACGCTATCAGAATCAGTCGGTGATTTCTCATGGTTTGAAACGGATCCGTCTTTCGATAAATTAGAGCGAACAGATAGGTTTGAGGTCAATTTACAAGGCGTGGCTGGTAGGATCCGGCGATACTTTGGGGACCGAGAGCGACAAAACTATATTGGACTTTGGGCAGCTTCACGGCGTTCAAAATATGTATTAATTGAGAAAAGATTTCCTTCGACGGCGGATCTATCAAATCGCGACATCAAACTGGTTGGTATTACTGTCGGGCGAAAACGTGTCACTTATCACAAGACGCAGTTTATTAGAAGAATGGGGCGCGAGGAAGTTTTTTTAGTAGGGTCTGAATACGCTTTCTCATTAGGGCACGCTTCGCCTCTATACGGTTCAGACAGATCAGAAGGCTACGCGAATCTTATAGGTAGAGCAGGATGGACACGCGGGAATCGGATATTAGGGACAACTCTGATAGACATAAGTTCATATTTCTCAACACACATTGAGAATTCCACATTTCAGGCGCGAACCTCATGGTACTACACAGATGTATTCAATACAGGCGACATTTATACAGTTGACAAAGGATTTCGTAAAAACGGTTTTTTAGATTTTCATCAAACATTTGTCGCGGAATTCAAAACGAGACTGGAGTTTGGCTGGTCCGGTGAAAGCCAGGTACTCCTCGGCGCTTTCAACGGATTGCGAGGTTACGACTACCGACAATTTAGCGGTGAAAAAATGATGGTGCTGCGCCTTGAGAGTCGAACTGTTTGTGGTGGGACACTCTTTAGGAAACTTGATGAAGGGATTGAAGCGGTTGCCACTTTCATCGCGAAACCATTTATCAAACGCTCCGTTAACCTTGGGCTCATTCTAAGTGCAACTGCCTTTACTGATATCGGTTATATCTGGAATGGAAAACGGACATTTAACCTGATGGCCCCCAAGCGGAGCATTGGATTCGGACTACGGGGTGGGTTTGCGAAGATTAGCAATGCCGGGATATTTCGTTTTGAATTCGCGTTTCCACTTGATGCCCCGTCTTCTCCAGCGGTTAAACAGATGCTCTTTTGGGGAATTGAGTCTACATTCTAATATACCAAATGTATTAGAATTCCGTTAAGGGTTCACAGACACAAAATGGACACACCCGCACGCACTTCAGTTGAAAGCATCACATGGCGAGCCATCCTGATCGGTCTCCTGTCCCTCCCGCTTAATATCTACCTTGTGGTTCAGACGGAAACGGTATGGACAACACAATATCCGACGACAATGGCGATTATCTTCAACGCCGTTTTTACACTCTTCCTCGTCACAATCATCAATCTACCGCTAACACGTTACTTCCCGAAATGGCAACTCACACAGGCAGAAATGCTGACGGTCTACCTCATGGTAACACTGGCATGCGTCGTGTGTGGACACGATCTTTTGCAGGCGACGATGTGCGTCTTGGGACACGCATCGTGGTTTGCTACACCGGAGAACGAATGGCAATCTCTCTTTTTTCGATACATTCCAGATTGGATCGCTGTTATGAATCGGCGTGCTTTAACGGGTTATTACGAAGGCACGTCAAATCTATTTGAAATCGAGCATATCCGCGCGTGGCTCACACCGGTAATGGCATGGTTAGTGTTCTTTTCCGCACTTGCCTTCTCTATGATGATGCTCAGCGTCATTCTCCGCAAACAGTGGATTGAACACGAGAAACTGAGCTATCCGATTATCTTACTCCCCTTTGAAATGACGAAAGGTGTGAGTTTTTACCGGAACCGACTTCTCTGGATAGGCTTCGCAATTGGATGTGGACTCGACCTGCTCAACGGAATCAGTTTCCTCTATCCGTTTGTACCGAGCCTCCCTATCCGCTATGACATCGGAGCGATGTTCACTGAAAAACCGTTGAGTGCCATCGGATCAACACCGATTCATTTGAATCCGTATGCGATCGGCATCGGTTTCTTAATGCCGCTGGACCTATCCTTCTCTTGTTGGTTGTTCTACCTGTTTTGGAAGGCACAACTTATCTTCGGTGCAATGACAGGTATGAATCAGACACCGGGGTATCCGCACATTGATATGCAATCGCTTGGGGCATATTTTGGCCTCTGTTTCTTTGCACTCTGGATAACACACAAGCATTTGTGGCAGGTGATCCGTAATATCTTAGGTTTGAAAACGAACCTTGGGACAGCCAACGAACCGATCGGGTATCGTGGCGCGTTTGTTGGACTACTGATTAGTATTGCAGTTGTGTTTGGCTTTTGTCTGAAGGCGGGGATGTCGTGGTGGGGTGTACTCGGATTTTTTAGTATCCATTTCATCCTTGTTTTAGCGTTCACGCGGATGCGCGCTGAACTTGGTACCCCGACGATGGATTTCTACCGTGCTGGTCCTGGGCTTTTCCTCACTTCAATTTTCGGCTCCAGAAAGATCGGTGCGCCGACCTTGACAGGGTTCGCCTTCCTCTATGGGTTCACCCGCAACTACCGTTCGCAACCGATGCCGAATCAATTAGAAGGATTTAAACTTGCAGACAAGGGCGGCATCAACGTCCGTCAACTCCTTTGGGTGATGTGGGGAGCGACAGTCATCGGACTCCTTATTGGGTTTATCGCGTTTCTACACGCCGGTTATCGACATGGAAGTTTGGGGACATGGCGCGGCCAAGAGGCATTCAGCGACTTACAACGTTGGTTGACGCTCCCTAACGATACAGACTGGAGCCGCCTTGGATTTTTTGGATTCGGTATCTCGCTAACGCTGACAACGCTGTTTATGCGTTTGCGGTTTATCTGGTGGCAGCTGCACCCCCTTGCCTATCCGCTCGCGGGCAATTGGAACTTCGGTAGGCTCTGGTTTCCAGTCTTTCTCGCTTGGCTGATAAAGACGATCCTGATTCGCCACGGTGGGATCGGCGCGTATCGCCGAACGCTGCCCCTCTTTTTCGGGACAATGCTCGGTGAGTTTGTGATGGGCAGCATCTGGGCGATTTTAGGGCTCTTCCTCGGACAACGCATGTATTCGTTTAAGCATTGGTAAAGGGAAGCGCGACCTGTCTGGAACGCTCTAAGTGCGTTCCGAGACAGGTGCAACTTACGACTCGCCGTTCTGCTGTTGTGTCCGGATCTCTTGAAGTATCTCGACGACAGTCTCCATTTGTCCCTCAAGCCTGCCAATACGCTGTTCGACTGGCACCTCCTCATCCTCGTCTGAGGTGACCTCAACGGTCTCGGCGGTATTAACATTATTTTCTTCTGCTTGCCCGCCCCACATATCTTTGAGGAAGGAGGGCATTGCTTGGCGCACCATCTCGGGGACCTCTTTTAATTCATCACCAATGGTTTTCTTCATGTGATCAAAGTCAAAATCGTCAATGCATCCCTCTTTGACGTACGCCGAGACTTGATGACATGCGAAACAGGTGTCACCAAAAGAGGCATCCGTCTCAAGGGGTTCAAAGAGTCCATCGGGAACGGCCTCGAGCTCAGTAAGGAGGTTAAGCGCGTTGTTGAATTGCCGAGCGCACCGCTCCTCACCTTCTGAAAAATTGTCCACGATCGCAGAAGTTTCTACAATACGTGCTGTGGTTTCCAATAGCCGTAGAATTCTGCGAACTTCCTTTTGTTTACGCATTTCGTTTTGCGTTTCACGTTCGTTAGACATGATTGTCTCCTTTTTAAGTCGATTTGCTTATATAGAGTCCTTCAAGATTGAAAAGGATAGTAAAATTTTTTAACTCTTAAATCTGGTCGCTGTTCCATTTCATTAGACAGCGGTTTTCGGTCAATTCCAAACGCCCCTGGGTTATTCTCAGAAGTAATCGTTAAAAAGTTGTCTATCGGGTTTGTCTATATAGAGTCATCTCGGACTAAAAGGATAGCGAAAAAATTAATGAGGCGCGCCAACCGCTAATACCGAGACATCAGGCAGTTTCCGATTTCAATTCGGCGACGTTCCGGCGGATCTTGATAACTGCCTTAACAATGTCTTCTATGTCCTCTTCGCTCGCCATGAGGACATTTTGGCTGAGGGAAAGACCTGTTTGACATATTTTTTCAGTCTCAGGGCAATGCACACCCTCGAAATTGAGATCCTGACCGAAAAGATTAGAGGCGAGGAAACTGGCACGATACATAGGGGTGGAATACCAATATCCCATAGGTATCCCCTCGGCATGCATTGCCTGGAGGAAGGTTTCACGTGAGATGCCTTCAAACTCTTCGGCATCAAAAATCGCCTTGTAGCCGTGGCATCCACCGCGTGTCGCGCGCGGGTCGAGTGGTGTGACTTTAATGCCCGGTACTTCGCCGAGCCAACCGTCTAACCAACGCATGTTCTTATGTCGGTAATTGGTTTCAACTTCAAGCCGGGTTAAACGGGAGAGGAGAAGTCCGGCTTGCCATTCTGTCATACGGAAGTTACCGCCGAAGGGTTCAGCGTCTCCGAATTCGGCATCGGGCAGTGTGCGACCACAGTTATGTAATGCATACGCCCGTTCGTAGCATTCACGATCATTTATCAGGACGATGCCCCCCTCGCCAGCGCACAGGTTTTTTGAGGATTGGAAACTGAAGCACCCGAAGTGCCCCCAACTACCGACCCCGCGTCCACGCCACTCGGCACCGTGTGCTTGCGCACAATCTTCGACAATCCCAAGGTTATGCCGATTCGCAATGTCAACAAGCGCGTCCAAGTCTGCTGGATATCCTGCGATATGGACAGGCAAAATGACTTTCGTTTTTTCGGTGATCGCGGCTTCAACTTTGGAGACATCCAACAAAAAACTATCGGGAGCCGTATCGACAAAGATCGGCACGGCGTGCGTCATCAAAATAGCGACGACTGTTGCTTGGAAGGTATACGGTGTGGTAATGACTTCGTCGCCGGGACAAACGCCAGCGGCTTTCAATGCTATATAGAGTGCCGAGGTGCCGCTATTGACACAAACACCATAGTTCGCGCCTTGGAATTCGGCAAACTGTTGTGCGAATTCTGGGACCTTCGGTCCACCGACACCCCATTGTCCGCTCTTGTAAATACTTTCAAATGCTTCTATATCGGCAGGATCCTGCGTGGGCCAGGCAGGGAAACCCTCGGTTCGGATAGGTTTGCCACCGTTTATTGCCAATGTTGCCATCTTTTCGTCCCCCTTTAGCTCCTAAGGTAACAGTTCTACATAATCCCTCAAATCTGTGAACTTCGTCCTATTGATTACTTCTTGTACTTGATGTTCTAAATCCCCGGATTCTACTTTAGCGATTAATGCTGTCAAGACTTCTTGCGCTTTTCTTTCCAATTCAGTGTCAATTGCGCCATTTTGGACGGCTTCCTCAAATTCGTCCTCATCCTGAATTTGGTAGGTGCCATCTGGGTTGATCCAGAGGTCCAAGAACAGATCGGTTATTTCAAAACAGTCAAGTTTTCCTGTCCGATCTACGCTTCGCTTGACCGGTTTCATAATATCACAGTAATATCCTGTCCATTCATTATTCAGATTGTACACTTTGCCGACATCATACCACAACCCCGTAAACACAAACCAGATGGCGGCGAAGTTATCGCCTAAAACCATCTCGCCGTTTTGAACTATCGGTGAAGATGGCTTAACCCGCTGAGATGTGACAATCACATGGTCGTCGAGATAAAGCAGCTCCTGTTGGAAGTTATTAACCCGGTCCGGCGGTCTTTTATAGGTGAGTGTTACAGTTTCCATCCTTTTAATTTTCCTTGCGGTTCGATCAGGTGGATTGGAGTTTGAAAGTTTCTCTCCATATACCCGCTTTCCATTTCAAGCTGCGTTCTCTTTAATGTAGGGTTTACACAATTGTTTGAGGAGCACCCGCGTCCTACATTTCAAATTATCCGTTGTCATGTTCTGAATAGTAGGACGATATTGCTTCACGGAAGGCTTTAATATGCTTCGGTGTTGTCCCGCAACAGCCACCTATCAGGTACGCGCCAGCTTCAATGAGTGCGGGAACGTGGCTTGCCATCTCTGCTGGTGTTTGCGTATAGACAGTGTTATGGTTTTCATCAAGCTTCGGCATGCCAGCATTTGGATATGCCATCATCCATTTCCCGTTGATTCCCGTTTCAGCGAGCGCTGTATTGAGTTGCTGGATACCCGAAATCGCATAAGGCATCCCTGTATGCTCATCACGTCTGGATTCAGCACCGCAGTTTACACCCATGATACTCACAGCATCTAACAGAGAACTCCCTCCCGAAAATTCATTGTTCATGAGAATTTCAAGAAGATCCGCAGGGGAATTCCCCCAGTCCGTCCGATAGATGACATCGCCGGTCCTCCGCTCTTTTGTCCATTTGTAGGTCAAATTCACCGCAACAGGGATGCCTGTCTCACGTGCGACATCTACAGCGAGTGCGGCTTCTTTTGCGGAAAACATCGTCTCAAGGCAGAGAAAATCCACGCCTTCTTCCGCAAGGGTATGGATCACCAATTTATGTGCCTCTCTCGCGTCCGCATTCGGAATACCGAAAGTCGTATCCCCACTATCGGCTTCAATTGCGCCGGGGGAGGGTCCCACGGAGCCTGCAATATATACCTCTTTTTCGTTCCGCTCTATAGCCGCTTTCGCGTGTTGGACAGCGAGACGTATCAGCCGTTGTGCGTCCGATGTGTCTTGTCCCGCCATTTCCAAGTGAAGCGGTGATGCTACAAACGTATTTGTCCCAATAGCCTCGGCACCTGCGCTGATATAATCTGAATGAATGTCAATAACAGCAGCAGGATGTAATTCATTAGCGAGCGCACTGTTAGCGAGTTCTATATCGCGAGCAAACAGCTGCGAGCCGAACCCACCATCGTACAGAATCGGCTTATCAGATTTTAATCGTTCCTGGAAATTTTTAATTATTGGGTCTTCTTGCATTTTTTTCCTTCGTCTTAATAGTTGTCAGTTATCGGTTCTCAGTTATCAGTTAA
The DNA here is from genome assembly GCA_009845545.1 of Candidatus Poribacteria bacterium. GTDB lineage: Bacteria > Poribacteria > WGA-4E > WGA-4E > WGA-3G > WGA-3G. Next base: position 10,191 of record VXZK01000149.1, on the reverse strand, counting down.
GAGACCCCTTATGGCAGCTACAAACCTTGTTACTGCCACAAAACAGTAACTGACAACTGAAAGCTGAAAGGATTTTCATGCCTCGCAGTGAGAGAAATCCGAACTGGTAACGACTATGCCATTGGTTTAAATTGACAACCTTCCACGAATATGTCAAAGAAATCGGGTGTGGTTTCCAATTCAATGTGTTCGATATTGTTGACAAACGCTTCAACATCTGAGCGTTTTTTCTCGGAAAGGAGAACAGCCGTTGCCCCGGCTACTGCAGCATTACCGATTTTGACAACATTTTCTTCTGATACGGGTGCGAGAAACCCGATTTCAATTGCATCCTGTAGGTTAACATAATTGGCGAAGCCTCCGGCTAAGAAGAGCGTTGTAATGTCTTCAGGGGCGCAGCCGAAATGTCGTAGGACAATATACTGTCCGCAGTAATTTGCAGCCTTTGCTTGCGCAAGGTTGCTTGCGTCCTCACGTGAGAAGGTAATACCGTGTTCCGGCAAAAGTGGTATAATGCGTTGCTTTCTGTCTGCAAAAACGCCTTTTGGACTCATCTGATCGTTCCGACGCAACTCCGCAAGGAGCGAAATCAGTCCAGAACCGCATAAACCCTGCGGTGGCTCTTCATCAATCGTCGTCCAATTAAATTCGCTGCCATTCCATTTCACAGACTCAATCGCGCCGGGATAAGCAGGCATCCCGTATTCGATACCACCACCTTCAAACGCTGGACCGGCAGGACACGATGCCGCTACCATCCGCTTTGCATTTCCGACAATTACCTCTGTGTTGGTTCCGACATCAACTAACATGATAACCTCATTTTGTGAGGTAATGTCAAGTGCGACTAAATCTGCGGCGACATCAGCACCGACATGGCTGGCAATCAACGGCAGGCTGTACACCGTCGCCTTCGGATTCGCTCGGATCCCTAAACGCCGCGTCTTTTCCGTAAGCGAAGTGGTTGAGCGGATACCATCGCGGTATTCATGCTCAATCAAAGATTTATAAGGTTTCTGTCCGATGCTTTGGACATCCTGCCTGAAGAAAATATCGCGCATTGTTGTGTTCCCGACAACGACGATTTCATAAATTTCCTGTCGAACGAAGCTGTGTCGGGCACACATCTCCATAATTTCACTGTTTAGTGCAGCGATAAGCGATCGGCGCAGTTCACCCTGAAATTCACCGTCATAACTGATGCGGTTCATAATATCGCTGCCGCCGAAACGCTGTGGGTTTTCAAAGGAACTGACAGAAACCGTTTCTCCATTCTCTAAATCCACCAGATTTGCTACCACCGTTGTTGTCCCGATGTCTATAGCGAGTCCATAAAGATGTCCCCGGTAACGATCAACAGGTTCTTGGTTATAGTAAACAGTTCCGTCTTGATGCGTAACCCGCGGGCTGAGTGCCAGTGCGTCATTGTCATTTGTAACGGTATGTGTTAGGATCCTCGGTGTGCGTCGAAGCGGGGTAAACTCAACGTCTTCATCAACATCAAGAACGACGGCTTGGCAGGCGAGGCGGTAATTATCTCGAAGGAAGGCTTCGGCTTCATTCGGGCGTTGGAGACTCTCCATCCCGCGTTTAATCTCAACGATGCATTCGTGGCACTGTCCGGTTCGGAAGCAAGAGGTGGGTACTTGGACGGCTAAGTCATCCGCGTAGTCAAAAACAGTCTTTCCGGGAGTGAGTTGATAGACCTTTCCGTCGCATGTGATTGTGCCTTGTGATTCCGCTGCTTGATCAGGCGCGTCCGTCTCCCATGCGCTGCGATAATTTAATTTATCGTCTCCGACACAGAGAAGTCCAGTGCCTTCATCAATTTTTCGTTGGTTTCGACAGCCAAATTTCGCCGTGCAGTGATCAAAGCGGTTTTTGTAGGGGCACCGATACGTTGCCTGTTCATCGGCGTGGACAACCAGTCCTTCAAAAATCTGTGTAATTTTATTGAGGCGTTTCTCGTATTCGGCTTTGTCTATTTTCTTCATTCTTTTAATTTACCTTGCGGTCAAATGACGTGAGTTTGAACTTTGACGTGTTGTTCTCATGAGCCGCCCTCCATTCCATTACGGGCTTGATTTTTTGGCACCTTAAGCATCAAGGTTCCTTTGGATTATAGAAGCGAAACGCGTTACCATTCTTCGTCTGTTGCCTCAAGGAAATTTTTTGCGAGTGCGACACATGCGAGGGCATCTTTACCGTATCCATCAGCCCCCATGTCGTCTGCGAATGTTTGCGTGACTGGCGCGCCGCCGACCATAATCTTCACCTCTTCCCGCAGGTCTTCGTCAATAAAGGCATCAATTGTCTTTCCCATGTTCGGCATCGTTGTGGTTAGGAGCGCTGACATTCCCAAAATCGGTGCTTCATATTCCTCAACTGCCTCAATGAATTTATCTTCAGAGGTATCAACACCGAGATCGTGTACCACAAAGCCTGCACCGCGCAACATCATAATACAGAGGTTTTTGCCGATGTCGTGAAGGTCGCCTTTGACGGTTCCCATTATCACTGTGCCGATGGGTTCGATGCCTGAATCCGAGAGGATCGGTTCAATATGCTGCATCCCTGCTTTCATTGCGCGTGCACACGCCAAAACTTCCGGGACAAAGATAAAGTTCTCCCGAAACTTGATGCCGACGATGCCCATCCCGGCGATGAGTCCGTCATCCATAATCTCCAATGCTTCTGTGCCACCCTCCAAAGCCGCTTCGGTCAATTCATCAACAGTGTGATGGTCGCCATCAATCAGGGCAGCAGAGATGTCTTGCATAGCAGGGGTCGCTTGCGCGAACGTGTCAATGGCAAGTGCTATCTCATCAGGTTCTTCAAGAAATTCTTCAATTTCTTCTCGGATAAATTCATTTGCGATGTCGTTAATAGATGCCACGAGTTTTGAATCCCTCCTCAATCTTCAAAGGGATATAATACCACACATCCGGAAAAAAGACAAATGAATTTCACGTCGAATCAAAGAAGTATAGATACGAAATTAATAGGCGCGCTTTGGAAACGCGCCTATCGTGGAAGGTTTACTGGCGTATTTGCGTCAGTTTTACTTATTGTTTTTTCGATACTCCTCTAAGAGGGCGTTAATCTTGTCAAGAAAGGTTTGTGAGTAAATCTGGCCGACGAGTGCCTGATGCGTTTCTGCGGCAATAGCATCCCAGGCTTCGCGCGCCTCGTCCTCAAACGCAACGACTTGAATGCCCGCCTTCTTTTGGAGTGCCTCAACCGCCCTGTCATTATCTTTCCGAATTTGCTCAATCAAAGAGCTTTGGTACTTGTCACCGATTTCACGCAAAATCTTCTGCTGTTCCGGGGTAAACTGATCATATTTTTCTTTTGTTATCACCGTTGCGCCAACACCAACGCTTACTGGAAGGTCCGTCATGTATTTGAATTTATCATGCCATTGTAGTGCTACAGTGACGTACGGTGATGCGGTCACGGTGTTGATCTGCCCGGAGTAGAGCGAAGACAGCACCTGCGTAACTTCTCTTGGAACAGTTGCGATCTCGGCGTTTTTGTAGAATTCGAGACCGATTTTGTCGCTGGTCCGGACCCACATTTTGACGGCTGGGGATTGAAGATCGGCAATAGTCGTAATCGGTTGATTACTGAAAATATAATAGAAGCCGATGTCTCCCATACCGATCAAGACATATCCTGCATCCAAGAAGGCTTTGTCAAGGTCTTCGCGGAGAAAGTCTCGGACATAATCAAGTTCTTCGTAGGTTTTGAACAACCGAGGCAGTTGAAAAATCAGCACCTCCTTCTGTATTTCGCCGAGCCCTGTGGCGGTCATAGCCCCCGCGTGTAGTAATCCGGCTCGCATTTTGCGAATAACATCAAGTTCATCTCCTTGGACCCCGTTTGGATAGATACGGAGCCGGAGTTCGCTATCCGTTTTGGCGCGAATTTCTTTCCCCATTGCCTCAAAATTGTTCATCCACGTGGAACCCTTCGGTGCAAGTGTTGCGAACTTAATGGAGTCCGCGGCAAGATGCGTTACAGGTAAACATAACATTCCGAAGATCAGCAGGCATACGCATGCTAATTTAAAAGGGAAATCGGGGTTGAAAACCCGTCCTACCTTCTCCGTTTTCTTTTCGGGGTTGAAAACCCGTCCTATATAGTCTGTTTTCTTACGTGTCATTATTCAACCGCTCCTTCTTCCATTTCTGGATCAAAAAGCATATCAGTTTGAGCAAGCCAACGTTTGGCACGCGATTTTGCGAGCGAGGTCGCAGCTTCTTCCCCTGGATAAATATCCGCTGGGGCATCAATAACTTCCTGTAACGCTTGCTTGTAGAGTTTAACGTCCTGTTTAGGATAGGCGTAGTACCGTGCGAGATAGAATTTACTCATCAGGAACTTGCCGTTATTAAGTTTATCAACATAATCAATGTGCTCTTTTGCTTTCTCTGGATCGCCGCCAATTGCTGGCGATCGGTCACCGTAATAAACCGCATAAAAAAGATGGGCGCTGCCGAAATAGAAGGTTTCGTCCAATTCAAGTATACGCCGCATCATCAACTCGACGCGAGCGAGGTCAATAACTTGCATTGGATCATCTTTCTGAAGACTGATGCCACGTCCCATAGCGTAGGCAGCCCAAAAGAGCGGTTCAACCTGTTTTTTCTTAAGTTTCTGAAGTGCCTTTTCAAATACTTCGGTATCAACACTTCTCGGTTGCTTAAAGGTTTTATCGGATTTCGCGAGTGCCTTAAAGGCGTATTCTTCAGAACGCGCATAGTGTGCGATTGCTTGTGAGCGCATTTCGTCTGCTGTTTCAAAGTCTCCGGCAATCTCAGCATCTTCCATCTTATCTTCGAGAAAACCGCTGTAAGATGAATGGGCGCGGGCAGTCTTGACGATCAGCCCTGTATTCCCGATCTTTGCCACACGCTCAAGTGTCTTGAGATTCTTCGCAAGGGTGGTTTCTACGACAACTAAATTGCTCTCCTTTTGAATATTAGACAATTTAGCGAGACCACAACCGCCTAAAAATATGGGTAAGAGCAGCAACAACAAGGCTTGGGTTCTAAAATGGTTATGTGTCATAATGAATGTTCCTTATAGTTGATTTGTTAGTGGTTTGATAGGTTTACAAGTTATGTTGAAAAAGGCAGCAGGACAACCGTAGCACCAACATGTCCATTTGATGTTTCAATCTGAACGCGACTGCCTGCTTCTGTGACTGCGACCCGAACATAACCCAAAGCGACCTTTTTTCCGAGTGTTGGTGCAAAGGTGGCACTCGTAACCCAACCGACCTCTTTATCAGCGTTGAAAACCCGTGCGCCTGGACGCAGTTCGCAGTCGCCTTGCGATGTTGGGCTATGATCAATTTCAATGCCACGCAGCAGGCGATTCGGGTGTCCCCGATACTTCATCCGTGCGACGATCTCTTGCCCGATATAACATCCCTTCTCAAAATCGATGGCGTGTTCTAATTCCGCTTCAAGAGGAATAACAGCATCGGTTAATTCTGTCCCATATCTGGGTATACCCGTCTCAATCCGCAGTGACTCGAGCGCATTCCAACCGATAGGTTGAATGTTAAACTGTGCGCCTTTCGTCATCAATGCGTCCCAAAGTGATGCCAAACCCTCGGCAGCAGTATAAAGCGTGTAACCGACTTCGCCAGTAACATTTGTGCTTACACAGGCAATGGGGTGTTGAAAAAAAGCATCTCCTTCACGAACGGAACTGTGACGTTCTGGTAAAGTCGCGATATCTCTCATGTTTAGCACAGATTGAACGAGCTCCGACGATTTGGGACCGTGGACAGCAACTGCCCCAATTTCTTCGGTAATATCAGATAATTCAACGTCATCCGCGATGATATACTTGTCCAGTTCATTGAAGATATTTTCTGCGGTCTCAGGCGCAGTGTCAATAGTGATTGCGTCTTGAAAGACATAGATATTTAAATCGGCAATAATTTTGCCACGATGTGTTAAGAGCATGGCGTAAGTGCCTTGTCCGATTGAGAGACCTTCAACATCGTTGGAAATGATGCGGTGTAGAAATGTTGCGCGATCATCGCCAGTTAATTGATGCCTGCTTCGATAAGATACATCAACAATACCGACACTCTTTCGTACGGCTTGATGCTCAGAAACACTGTCGGTGAACTGGGTAGCGATATTCCAACCTTGGTGTCTTTCGGCGAAAGTCGCACCGTGCTGCTCATGAATGTGATGAAGTGGTGTTGTTTTCATAGTTATCAGTTGTCAGTGTATCAGTCACCAGTGGCCAGTCACCAGTGGCGAGTTAAGAGGGGTCCTTTGTTCATCTAAACTCTGACTCTCGTAACTGGTAACACCTAAAACTGATAACCGATAACTGACAACTATTCTCCTAAAAGATGCGATCCAAGCGCAAAAGGATTTTGGGGTTCCGCAATGATGAAAACGAGGCATCAAGCGGTTCTGCGACTTCAACAGCGAGGATCCAGGGTGAAAGTGTCCCAAACGGATCCATGAAAACGGAACATCCAACACCGATTGAAGTTTTAAGCTGCGTTGTGAAATCCTCAAAACCGGAAAAGGGTGTGTCGCCATGCCACCAGACGCTGCCTGTATCTAAGAAGCCACTGAGTGTCCATCCAAATACAACATCAGGATCTCTATGGATTGTCTCATTGATGAATCTATACTCAAGATTAAACAGCAGGCGATTATCCCCTGCAAACCTGTTGAAATCATAACCCCGCACGGTGGCACCACCTCCAAGATGAAGGAGCCGTTGTCTGGGCAAGGGTGCATCAGAAAAATCGCCTGCGATCCGAAGGTTCAGGTGATGTGAACCGAACAGCGGTGTATAGCGTGCTATTTCAAATCGGTAGAAATTGAAGTCGTAATCACCACCGAAATATTGCCCTGTCATCTCGACAGCAAACTGCCCGCGCCATCCACGTCGAGTGCGTTCATTTGCAGCAAACAAGGTGTGGAAACCCTGTATACTTGTTGATCTGTGATCGCGAGTATCAACCGCAAAAACGAGCGTCAGGTTTCCGAGTTGCCCGCGATCAATCCGAGCATTGCCCCGTTTGATTAGGTTGCGGTTTAAGTAGCTCCAATCCGTTGATTTGGAGAGGTTGCCGTGTTGTTCTCCTGTGAATTCGAGCCTAAAATAGCTCCATTCCGAGGGTGCGTAGATAATCCATCCTTGGGAGCCCGAACGTTCATAATAATCCTGAAATGCGGAACCGTAATAGGCGGCACTCAGGCTGGCATCGCCCTGATGTAGATAGATACTGGAGCTGACATCAGTAAGTTTATAGAAACTTGCCCCGAGTTTAAGGGGTTGTCTCTTGAAGAACCCTTTTTCAATACCGGCGTGATAGTTCCATTTTTTGCTTGAAAACCCACGACTGATTGAACCGAAAACCTGTTCTTTACCTGTGAACTGAGTGGCGAGTGTCCCTCCTGCGCCAAGCATTAACCCATGAACACGATTGAATTGAATAATTGGAAAACCACCGGGTTTAATTATAGGTTGTTCTTCAATTTCAACAATCATGATGTTTTTCCCGCCCTCGCGCTGGACGCGCCAATCCCGAATCGCTTTAAAGTGCTCATTATTTTCACGGAGTTCTTTGCTCATACGATTGATCTTTGATCGTCCAAGGGTATGGCGGTAAATATCTGGGGTTTGTGAACTTTGTTTTCCAACAATGGCTTCAGTTTTTAGATTAAGTGCCGACACCAGTTCTGCCCGCGAGATCCGAGTGTTCCCGATAAAACGAATTTCGTGTAATGTGCCTTCGTCAATGCTAAATTTAAGAGTATTGTTAACTAATTGCTGCGTAACGGTGGCGAATTCATACCCACGGTTTGAATAGAAATCGGCAATGAGCTGCCGCTTGCGTCTCGTAACTTCAAGGGCAAAATAGCCAGGTTCCAACTGGAACCATTCCGCGATGAATTGTGAAGGGAAACTTCTATTTCCGTCGATTTTAACCTTGCGGGCAAGGAGTACAGGAGCTTCAGTAACTTTGATATGCACGCTGACACCTGGGAAAATTCCTAGATCTCCAGTCGCAGGTGGCTCTTGTCTTGTCTCTAAACGAACATCCTGAAACCAGTCATGGTCTCGCAATTCCGTGATGAGCCATGAGAGTTGTGAAGCCGTGATAACACTGTCAGGCTGAATAGGCAGGTAGTGCTGGATAACCTCAGTCGGAATAGAAGTGTTACCTTCAATTTCAATCGCGGTAACCCGAAATTTTTCTTCGGACGTAAAGGTTTGGGAGAAAGTCGGCGATGCCTTAACAAAGCCCAAGACCCCCATTGCTGGTGCAGAACGTTCAGAAAGTATACCGACATACTGATGCGGTGTATGCGGCCACCAGGGATGTTCGCTATCATAAGTTGGTAACCAATAACTATATTCTCTTTGGGTTGTAGGCGCAAGGTCTTCGGTATTGACGACCCTGCTGTATGCTTTACGATGGATGTTAAAAAACCACCTATTTTCAAGGGCAGGTTTATCTTGCAAGTCTGATTTAGAAAGTTTTTCCAACATTTCACGCGGGAGCGCGATTTCAATGCTCCAAAAGGTGGTGTTCATCTGGGTAGCGACCTTTGTATTTGAATTCCATTTACTATCGGCACTAAACGCTGTCTGCATAGTTTTCCGATCCAAAGTGAGTTGGACATCATGCGGTGCGAATCGGAAATCAGGTTGACCGGGGGCGTTAACCATCTGATCAAAGAACGCGCCAATGGGGTTGATAACAAAGTGGTAGTAAATGTCGGTTTGAAGGTTGGGATCAATCAGGATTTCAATACACTCGTCTTCCCAGATAGGCGAATCCTGCTGTGTCTGTGAGATATGTGGGAGTTGTGGTTCAGCGACGTATGCCTTTACACCGATATATAGATTTTCAGCGTCCCACATCAGAAAGGTTTCAGTCGGATTCTGTGGTTCACCGGTGCCATCTGCATTCTGAAATGGCGAGAGTAACGCTGCCTCCTGCCACACTATTTCAAATAGATTGCCATCAATAACAGGTGGTTGTGCTATCTTTGGGACCGGTTGGATAGAACCTTCAAAGGGGTCTGACACAGTATCAGCGGGTGTATTTCCATCATTTGACGAACTGGATAGCAGCGAAATTGCATCGGCAGCTTTTAAACGGAATAGGGGACCTCCATCGTTAATAAGCGTTAGCGATGTATCATTATCAATTTGGGCGGGGAGATTGATAACGACTTGCTGCTTTTCGCTTTTAAGTTCAACATCAACAGCATAATTTTCAGGTAATGCTAAGTGGATACTACCCCCTTGTGCGGTCACATCCATTGGTGCAGCAACAGTGTCAAGTATAGTCAATCCGATTGAACCGTTTTGTGTCTCCAATTTGTTCTGTCCTTGGGTTAGCAAAATTTTCCCATCAATGCGTCCTTTTTTTACTGTAACATTGTAGTTGCCCAATGTCTCATCTAAGTGAACATTTCCTGTTTCTGTCGCAATTTCTATCTTGCCTCGGATACGCTCGAGACGTATATCTCCTGTTTTCGCTTGGATCTTAACAGCAACATCTGGGGGTGTCTTAATGGCACACTTCAATTGGAGCTGCTTTTGAAGAGCTGCGTGCAGATCCGCAATATTGGGAAAAGGGTTAGGTTTTCCGTCAGTCGTATCTGCTTCTGGCAATTTTACCTTTAACTGCAGTATACCACTGTCCTGTGTTCCTATTAAAGAGACGTTCTCCAAGTAGTTCTGGATCAGAACATCACGCGCTGTTTTTGTCGCTTGTGTGTGTTTTTCAAGGACGACACCAACGACCTCGCTCTCCATGGCAATGATTTCAATGTCGCCCGGTATGTCCAAATTGAGTTCTATCCGGTAAATATCCTCAGCACTGAAATTTTCTGCCGACGTTGCTTCTAATATCAGCGTCTGTTCTTGGGTGGGAATAGATTCATCCGATGCTTTATCCCCAGCACCTGCGGATAAGACAAATAGGTTCAGTGCGAGCATAGAAGAATAAAATAGATATAGAGGCGATAGGATTGTACGATACATGGGCAACATTTTAGGAAAATTCGTTTTAATTCGGGATGCATGGCATTGCGCCATCGGTTTGAAGACGATATCTACAGAATTGCTTGACACATTTTAAATAATACTTTATACTTATTAGAAAAGTCTAGCAGTTTTTTCGTA
>VXZK01000137.1:14640-22331 GCA_009845545.1 Candidatus Poribacteria bacterium | reverse complement strand
AATTGCATTAGCACTTATTTTTTACACGAACCGATCAATTGTGAGAAATCCCAGCAGCACTACTCGAAAACATCGGACCTAATATAGCGATAACATTTTCCTTCTCAGCTAATTCTCTTGCAGAATCAGCAATGCTTCCTGTTTCTACTTTATAGATAAGCTCTACCTGCCTCCCAAGGACACCGCCTGCCTTGTTGATTTCTGCTAAGGCGAGTTTTGCACCATCGCCAAAAGTGGCGTAATTTAGCAACGGATGAATCAAACCCACTTTAAGTATAGGCATCGGCACTTCAGTTATTCCAACATCTTCTGCGTTCTCCCCCGCAGAAAAGTAAGCGACTGAGAGAACGAGTAATACGCATAGTGCTAACCTAAAAATTTTCGGATTCATGAATTACTCCTTTGTTTTTAGACCAACGCATTCAGCGCAGGACAGTCTAATATTCTGTAATTTAGACAATGCGAACACAACCTAAACTTTTTCAAACACACGTTAATATGTACTATAGTTTGGACAATTTTAAGGTGACCAAAGGTTTACGATCAGACCACAAATGTATAGTTAAACGTGGTCTTTAAGTCGCGCCAACAGATCCGTCATCTCCACATGAATCTGTGCTTCAACTGACGGCAACAACGCCAACCGATACGGACCACTAAGCGCATGGTTCCGCGGTCCCGCTTCATAGCCTGCCTTCAAACCTAAATCGTAAGCCGCTTTTGTCGCGATATAAACCTCACTGCCGTTCGTATATCCAAAGACGAATGTGTGCGAGAACGGGGAGGTTTCATCGGCGAAGCGTTGATATTCCGAAAAGAGCTCGTGCGATACAGACAGGAAGCAGAGCGCGTCACCGACTGCAAAGGCACTCATAGGGAAGGGTAAGGTGCGTTTCTCACCACTTTTAGCGACTTCTAACAAAGCAACATAACGATCATCGTCAGGGAATTCTTTTATTAACTGTTCGCACTCCGCAACCGAGGGCGGATCCCGGAACGGCAAGTTAACAAGCACAGAACACGCCTTAAGGGGTGCTGCAGGAACTTCTTCCGCAGTCTTTAACGCTTGGTGTGTCGCAAACGCGAGGGCAAATCCGGCGACATCGCACGCACTGAAACCGCCGCGCAACGGATACCCGTTGATGTCTGCTGCGCAGCCTTGCGCGAACAGCAAAACGCTTTCTGACTTCAGTTCTAAGAAATTGCGTAGGTGTTCAACGGCATAGCCCGGATAATCGGCACCCATCTCCTCGCTCGACCAGTGGACAATTACCGGATGTGCAGCATGCGAGAATAGCACGGCGATGATCTGTCCATTTTCGTCGTAAGCCCCTAATACATCAACCCACGGCACAACAGAGCCTTCTGGATTCGGTGCCATGGTAATATAACCCTCGTCGTTCATCAGGCGACGATTGTAACCAATTTGGACAGGCGCGCGTCCTGACCGCAATGTTGCAGGTTTGAGCGCGTCTACAGCATCTTTCACTAACTCGGCAAGACATGTCGCCAACCATGCCTCGGATTCTTCAGTGATCCACCGTCCGTCAACACCCGGTGCGTTATGCGTATGGCTACAGTTAATGACGACATGCGCTGGGGGTATGCCTGTGGCATCCTGAATTGCATCAAGCAGCACACTATTATATTCGAGTGGAAACTGCCCGTAGTCGACTGTTACAATAGCAAGTTGCTTCTCGCCATCGGCAAGCACCAACGCGCGTGCATACAACTCGGCATAGACTTCGGGTTTGTCCTTTATGGAGGTAATTACAGTCTCAGCTGCACCTGCCATGAGGTGTGTTGTCACGAGATTGCTCCTTATCCGTGTGTCTACTACCTTAAGGCGAAAGTGTTACGACACACAGAGCGTACCTACTACTTTTTTTAAGTCAAATCTGTGAGTTGCGGCATTACCTCGTTTTTGAGGAGTGTCATTGAGTTCAGCCACTGCTCTTTGGGATCCCACTCGTGTCCCATCGCGAGTAAGACACCAAAACCGCCGACCTCATCGTAGAGTTCACGCAAGCGGTTTGCGACGTGATCCGGACTTCCAACGATCCATAAGGTATCCAACAGATGTTCGAGACTCATGTCCGCGTCTGCTATATCCTGATTCGGTTTGAAGTGCGCCGGGCTAAATAACTTGAACCAATAGTCTCTGAAATCGCGTCCAAGTGTGCCTTCAAGTGCTTCCTTACGCGCCTGCTCGGTGGTATCCGCGACGTAGACCTCACGGGCAATGCGCCACGTTGAACGAGATGGCGATAAGCCGGTTTTTTCTGCGCCTTCTTCCACTGCGTCCCAGTGTGTTTTGATGGTAGGCACGTGCGCTAAATTAATACTCATCGGAATCCAACCGCGCTCACCTGCGAAAATCAGCGTGTCCGACCTTGCGGAAGAGCCTGCCAACGCAATGGGCGGATGCGGTTTCTGATAAGGCTTCATGTGTACACTCACAATGTTTGGACGGTACTCAGGGATCTTAAATTCCCAGAAATCGGTCTTGTAATGTCCGGGTTCCGGGTCGGTCCAGATTTTCAGGACAGCATCAATCCCCTCGCGTGTTGATCTACGCCTGTCTTCGCCTGCCATGAACATCTCCGCATCGCTGGGTGTGGAACTTGAACCGACACCCCAATGGAAACGTCCGTGGGTTTGATGGTCCAGTTGTGCGATACGATGTGCGACAACGGCAGGATTGTGTATCGGCATACACGTAATCCCTGTGCCGAAAATAATGTTCTCTGTCAGCGCAGCCGCCTTGGCAATAAAAAGATCAGGAGACGGAATATTCTCCCATGTAAACGTGAAATGCTCACCGACATAAGCCTCTTTGTAGCCCAGTTCATCAAGGACTATCATCTGCTCAAGATCGTCGTCTAATGTCTTAGTCGTGTCACTGCCGGGTGGATGCAAAGGCATTGTGAAAAAACCGAGTTCCATTTTTTAATTTTCCCTTGCGGAGCAATAACGGCAATTTGGATATTGACGGTTTTCGCGTTAGAGTCGCCTGCGCCGTTGTTGCAGGCGACGCGCTTTTGCTTACGCTCTCAAAAGGATATGTTTCTAAACTTGACAAAATCGGTCAGATGTGTTACTGTTTTTAGGAAGTTTTGGGTATTAGGTAAAAGTTACCACAAACCCGAATATTTTTCAAGCATTTTGTCAAAAGGAAAAAAGTTACGTTATGTCCATGAGAATTTTTATCTTAATTTCAGTTATTCTGCTCACTGCTCTGACAGGGTGCGAACGCGTGAATCAGGTCGTTCAGCCCGATGCTACCACTACCCCGACAGAAGCGATATTAAAAATCGGTGTGATTCAACCGTCCAACACCTTTACAACCTTCAGCCAAGGTGCTGAAACCGCCCGTGCGCAAATTAATGAAAAGGGCGGGTTACTCGGTATGCAGGTAGAATTTATCAGTCGAAACAATCAACCCATCGCGAGTGAACCACCAACACGGGAAGCCAGCGTCACTGCCGCGAAAGAACTGATTGAAATGGAAGATGTCTTTGCCCTCCTGGGTCCCGTTTACTCCAGCAATTCCGTCGAAGTCGGTCCCATCGCGCAGCAGGCACAACGACTGATGCTTCCCGGTTCCAGTGGTTCAAACGTCCCAGAATCTGGAGATTATGTCTTTCTTATGACGGTACCGAACCCATTTCAAGGAAAAGTGATGGCGGGTTTCGCGATGAACCCGAATGAACTTGGCGCGAAAACGGCAGCAACGATTATCGAGGAAGGCGATAACTATACGATTGATCTTGTAGCGGCGTTTGAAGCGGCTTTTCAGGCAAATGGTGGCGAAATCGTTTACAGTGGTGCCTATTCCGTAGGTGAAACCAACTTCACCGCCCTGCTCACAGAAATTCATGAGGCAACGCCTGATGTTATTTTCTGTCCCGGTTTTCAGCCAGAAGTGCCATCGCTCATAAAGGAAGCGAGACAAATCGGTATCACAGCGACCTTCCTCGGTGGCAGCGCGTGGGATGATAGGGAACGATTTCTCAGTATCTTAGACGATAACACTATCTTGGATGGCAGCTACTATCCGACTAATTTCTCGGTTGCGACACAGGACGCGGATGTGCAGGAATTCGTGAGTGGTTACACCACACTCTTCGGAAGTCCACCGGATGGCATCGCTGCATCGGGATATGATGCGATGCGACTCTTGGCACGCGCAATAGAGACCGCAGGTTCACTGGATCCGGATGCCGTTCGCGATGCATTCGCTGCTGTCAGTGGTTACAAAGGGGCGACAACCATTTCGCATTACGATGCGAACCGCCACCCCGTCAAAAGCCTTACAATTCAGACAATTCGCGGCGGGCAGGTTGAACACTACAAAGTTGTGGAACCGTAGCACACGAGGGGACAATGCAGGAAATATCACCAACGCGCCCTAAGGCTTTTTTGATTGACATGGATGGAACGCTCTATTTTAGAGGCGAACCTTGCCCCGGCGCAATCGAAACTGTCAACTACCTACGGCAGGAGAAATATCAACTCCGATTTTTGACAAACACAACTGCCAAAACGCCGAAGATGCTTCACGATCAGATGCAAGCACTCGGTTTTGACATCTATGAAGATGAGATTTTTAACGCAACTTACGCCTGTCTCGAGTATTTACGTTCGCAACCGAAGAACCGTTGTCACTTCATGGTTGATGATGCCGTCAAAGCGTTTTTCAAAGAGATACCCGTAGATGACGAGGCTCCCGATTTTGTCGTTGTCGGGGACTACGGCGAGGGGTTTGATTTTCACGCTTTAAATCACGCCTTTCGTTTATTGATGGACGGTGCTGAACTGATAGCACTTCAGAAAAATCTCTATTGGTTTTCTGCTGAAGGCATGTTCTTGGATTGCGGCGCATTCGTAACACTTCTGGAGGCAGCTGCAGACAAAACCGCTACGGTCATGGGCAAACCGAGTGAGACATTTTTCAAAATCGCGATTGAAAGTCTCCAACTCTCTCCAAGTGAAGCAGTTGTGATAGGCGACGACATCACTTCCGACATCGTTGGGGCGCAGACAATGGGAATGCGGAGTATCTTGGTTAAAACTGGAAAGTTTAAACCCAGTCAATTGGAAAACCCCGTCGCGAAACCGACATGGGTGCTTGAGGGTGTTTCAAGGTTAACACAACTTTTTTAACCAAAGTGTTTGGAATTACAAGATATCAGTGAGGATTTTTATGTGGGATGTTACCGACAAATGGGGTAACCGAATTGAGTTAACTGATGAAAGATGGCAGCACATCATTGAATATCACTGGGAATTAAGACACTCTCTTGATAAGGTTCTTGCAACTGTCCGAACTGGGAGAAGAAAACAGTCGTTGATGGATCCACACAAATACACATACTATAAAGATTTTGAGGGCCTTCCTCACAATTACACCCGTATCGTTGTTATTGTTAAATTGATACGGAACAATTTCATAATTACGGCATATCCAATAAGAAAAAGGAGGTAAGATGAGTAACCACCAAAGTAGAATTAAAATCTTCTATGACCGAGAGGTTGATGTCCTCTATGTAACACGGGGTACCCCTGAATATACAGACTACGTTGAATACGCGGAGGATATTATACTACGTTTCCATCCAGAAACAAAGGAATTAGTCGGATTCACGCTCATTGATTTTTCGCGACACTTTGCCAACAAAGAATCAGACATCTCGCTTCCCTTTAATATTGATTTCCACATGTCTGACACAGTAGATATATCCTATTAAAAACCACTTTCACAGAAGAAGTAGAGGGACCTTCTTATGACGAATCAAATTACGCAACTCGGTGTTGTTGGGTGTGGATGGGCAGGGTGCCGTGCTATTGAGGCTGCAAATGCAACCTCTCGACTCAACGTTATCGCGATCGCAGAGCGTGACACAACCCGTCGTGAACAAGCTGGCAATGACAATGCCGTGTCACATCGTTACGCTGACTATCGCGAACTCCTTGAAAACCCTGATGTAGAAGCCGTCTATCTCGCGACTTCTCCAGATGGTAGGCTACAGCAAGTCTTGGATACACTCAATGCGGGTAAACATGTCTTAGTGCAAAAACCGCACGCCATTCGCGCGCCTGAAATTTTGGAGATAGAGGCGGCGGCACAGGAAGCCGAGAAAACGCTCCAATTCTGCTACTTTATGCGCCATTTCCCTAACAACCGAAAGATTCGGCGTGCCGTCTTGAACGGCGCAATTGGGGACCTGTATCACGCCCGCGTCTTTGGGAAATACAATTTTATCCCTGACTTTGATGAGAACAGTCGCTGGTTGCATGTCTATGGACAGAAGGGCGGCTCATTAGGGCAGCACTACTCACACGAACTCAACTTGACGTGGTGGTGGATGGGGTGTCCGAAACCGGAATGGGCATTTGCCGCGAAGCATGTGCTTTACCCGCAGTATAACGGGCCCGAAGGTGCAGCCGAGGACTATTTCACCGGTCTCCTCGGCTGCGAAGGTGGGAAAACCATCCAAATCGACTGCTCTCGGATGAGCCACTCGGATTCAGCAAGTGTCGTGGAACTTTACGGTACCACTGGTGCGATTACAAACGGTGGTATCTCGCGTTTCAAAGACGGCGAATTTGTCCGAGAAGCCATTGATGAACCGCTTGAGATTGACCACGGTGAACTCCCTGAAGAGGTGCATGTCTTCTACTATGAACTGAACCATTTCGGCATGGCGATCGCCGGTGAGGTTGCACCGGATGTCGCTGCACCAGATGCTTATGCTTTCATGCGAATCTTGGATGCGCTCTACGACAGTGCAAAGAGCGGTGACAAAGTCTATATCCCCACGTAGTGAAGTTAGGGATAAAGACTTTGGCTGGAGGATTTTAGATTTTCCTTACTTCTTTCGCCTTACTTTGTTTAGCAATTCACTGAGGTAGTTTGAAGGAACAGCAAAGTTCAGATTCTGTCCTCCTCTGAACGTTGACACCGCAACACCGATGACTTCTGCTTTGTTGTTTAGTACGGGGCCACCGCTGCTTCCTTCGGAAATCGGTGCACTAATTTGAATACGTTTGCTGCCAATTTGAAACTCTCGCATCCCGCTCACGTTGCCCTCCGTGAATGTGCCTTCTAAGAATCCGGCCGGATTCCCCACAGCGTATATAGGATCCCCGGTTTTCACTATATCACTATCACCAAGGGCAAGCGATGGTGCTTCAACATCCGATACTCTCAAAATAGCCAAATCTTGCCGTGAATCTGTCACCACAATTTTTACTATGGGGTATCGTGTATTCATACCAACTCGTTTAACATACCCTTTAAATCCGTCTTTAACAACGTGGAGGTTAGTGGCAATCATACTGGATCCAACAAAGAATCCACTGCCGGAATTAAGTGGTTGACCATTGGAATCTTCCATAACTATGAGGACTGTGGAAGCTAAAGCTGTTTCTGCGATTTCCTGTGGTGTCAGTGGTTTGGTGATTTCCTGTGGTGTCAGTGTCTCGACGTTTTCTTGCAGTAATTGTGATGTGGTACCTTGCTGAATTGCCACTGGAACTCGCTCAGAAGTTGGTGCTCCAACTGAGGGTATATCCCATAAAAGGATTATGTCATTCGGACCCCCACTAGCGATCGTCTTGCCATCTGGTGAAAAGCAGACGCTAGTAACCCAACTCTTGTCCCTGTTGAGCGTTTTGAGCTGCTTTCC
>VXZK01000137.1:0-14435 GCA_009845545.1 Candidatus Poribacteria bacterium | reverse complement strand
CTATTGACAGCACCCCTCGCGCGCCCACTAAGTGTTTCCAGGTAATCCAGTGTATTAGCATCTCGTAACTCTACGGTTCCATCCCTAATTCCAATGGCAATAGTTTTACTATCTGGCGAGAAGCATGCACTAACTACATCCTCTACATGTGGGACTTGGAGATCAATTTTTCTCAAGTACTTTCCTGTGGTGGCATCCCATAACCGCAAGGTTTTGTCTACACTAGCGATTATTTTTCCATCTGGTGAAAAGTTGATGCTATTGATCCCCCATGTGGGCCCCTTGGAGCCTATATCATCCGACTTTTCAGCGCGCCCTGCAAGCTGTCCCAAATGTTTTCTTGTAGTAGCATCTAACAACTCGACAATCCCATTCTTAGTTCCATGAGCAATCATCTTGCCATCTGGCGAAAAACAGACACTGTTGACAGCATCCCGGTACCTACTGGAAGTTTCCAAGTAATCTACCTTAGAAACATCTGACACAGACCACAAACGTACCGTCCCGTTCATGTTCCCGATAACGATCTTTGTTCCATCTGGTGAAAAGCAAATATTACTACTGATCATTGGAACCGCTCGTTTGTCGTCTTGAAGTTTTCTCAAGTGTTTTCCTATAGTAGCATCCCACAACTCAATGCCTGTTGTACTTACACCAGCAATTATTTTTCCATCTGGTGAAAAACAGACACTATTGACATCGGACACGCTTGGGCTGAGTTTTTTTAAGTGTTTTCCTGTAGCAGTATCCCACAGTCTCACAGTACCGTCCTTGCTCCCGCTAGCGATTATCGTGCTATCTGGTGAAAAACAGACACTATTAATACCTGCTGTGTGCCCTCTAAGTTTTTTCAAGTGTTTTCTTGTAGTAGCATTCCATAGCCTCAGGGTCCCGTAGGCACTTCCACTGGCGATTATTCTGCCATCCGGTGAAAAACAGACACTATTGACATCCCACACGTGCTCTCTGAGCGTTTTCAAGTGTTTTCCTATAGTGGTATCCCACAGTTTCACAGTACCGTCCTTGCTTCCACTAACGATTATCTTGCCATCTGGTGAAAAGTCTACGCTATTAATACCCTCCATAGGTCCTGTAAGAAAATCAAGTTCGTTTCCAGTATAGGCATCATAGATCCAGATACCGCAGGAACCTGCTACAGCAAGTCGAGTGCTATCTGGAGAAAACTTAAGGTCATTCACAGCCCCTTTTCCGAGGCGCATTTTGGGACCTTCCAGCAAACCCGGTTTGATGTAATCTTGCGCAAACGCACTTGTCAAAAATAGGGTAAAAGTCAAAAATAGACAATTTAGAAATAGGTGCTTTGTTCTCATTAGAACCATCTCCTCTTATTGAACCGGAAGACTACCACTATTTTGAAGATCGGCCCAGATTAACCGATAGCACTCGTCTACAAAATTGAGTGTTTCGTCATAAGCATTTTGGCAGAAAGCAACCATTTCAGTATCAGCAGAATCTGTGTTAAGAGCGAAGAAAGAATTGTGGAAGTGTAATTTTGGGACTGAAGGAGCACCTGATAAGGAAATTGGGGATGAGGAAACCATCACATCATCTATATCGTCATGCACTAACTTGTTCCTGATTTCCCTTGCGATATTGAATATAGAACCTGTTTTGTCCGGTTTTCCATCCTGACCTATCACGTGAAAGGTCCGTAAATGAGCGGTTAGGACTCCGTTTGGTGTTTTGTTTTCTAATTCTTGACGTATTTTATAACTGAAACGATCATCTTGAAGCAAGTCGTAAATGATGTTAATAATCCTCGCTACGCAGTCCTCAGAACTGACTAAATTTGAAAAAAAACCGTTTAAGAGAATAAAAACGATCAGCGCGGATTTCTCCCGCAAGATGGAGTTATTGTTCTCCAACAACTTAATTTCAACCTGAACCGAACCGTCATCCGAAAAATCAATAAATGGTTTTAGTGGTGAAACCGTTTCTAATTCTGTAGATGGAGGAGCTTGAATTTTCAGATAGAAATCAGAGTCCGTGCGTTCTATTAAATCTAAATAAAACTTTGCAGCGTTCATTCTCTGTTTAGTTGTTGGAATCAACTTCTGAATTTTAGATTCAACGGTTCGCTTCTTTAAACCTACAGAATTTTCAATTTTCCTGTTCGCAGCAAAGTCTTCAATTTTCTGAAGGAGGCTGGCTTCATGCCTTAAATTTACCATACTTCCCCTTCCAGAAATTCTTCATCCTCCTGAGCCTGTTTTTCAATATCTTGCTCTGTCATTTTTATCAGATCTTCGGCAAATTCTGTAACAACCGGTGACTGTGTTCTATCTCGGAGTACTTTGAGGTCTTTGATACGCTTCAGAAGATGCGGGGCAGGATCACCGAAATTTCTTGAGTAAACTCCCGAATACAATGCAGCGACTATTTCACCTTGTACCTGTTTATCGCCTGTGCTTTTTATGAGAACCGACTCTGCAAGTGAATAAAAGACTATATCCGCGTCGAATCCCCTCATCAGATAAGCGACTTCTCTTATCAGTTCTAAATCATCTGAATCTATCCATTCCTCAAAGAGTTTTCGCATTGCAGGATTAATTTTGATCTCATCATTGCGTGGGTCGTTTCCACTGAGCATAGACACGAGCAGGTTGGGGGCCTCAAGTCTCAGGAGATTTGAGGATGTCCGTATCCAGTCTCTGACGCGTCTTAAAGCGTCCATCGCCTTTTCATCATTCCAATCAACATCCTCAAAAAGAGAGTGAAGTCGATGCGGGACCGCGTCAAACTTTAACAAATCTCGCGGAAGATCCGAAAATGAATCGTAGCGTTTAGATTCGTTCTCTTTGTAAGCAATACGCTTTTCAAAGAACTTAATGACCCAAATTGAGTCATGCTTGAAGATAGTGCGAAGTACTTGTTCAGCGTCGTAATCAAGACGTTCTAAACGCACACAATTAAGCATCACCTGCTTATATTTTTCTAAGTGGTTTTGTGGCGAGAATTTGAATTCTTTGCTGGTAAGCGCGCGGATGACTTGTTTCATAACTATAGGTGATTCATCACTTGATAACTCTACCAAAATCTCAAGGACAATGTTCACATCCATACTATAGAAATTCGGCAGGCTTTCGGCTATATATAGCCGCAATTGCGAGTCTGGCGTTTTGGACAATTGATCTAAAATGAATAGATCTTCTTTTTTAACACATTGCTCTGTTCTACTTCTCCAGAAATAACTTCTTGCAACGATGCGTTTGGCAAAGATGGTATCTTGGTCTAAGAGACGGTGCGTTGCTTCGCTCCCTTTATCTTTGTTGATATAGCGAATACCGCTAAGCAGCCCAGAAGCACAATGCGATTCCTCTGTCTGCCAAACAACGATGTGATCCAATAAATTAGAACTGTAAGAAGGGGCAAGTTCACCAATAGACTGAAGCAGCGATGTTGCGGTTCCCGGATTCCACCCCTTTTCTGCCCAGATGCTGTCTCTGGGACTGCGGTGCTCTTTCCCTTTTTCGGCCCTTCGTATACATTCTTGCATTAGGTTTGAGAGTTGCGCGGGTGTATATTTCTTGAGATATTTTTCCAAGAACGCCGCGGTCTGTTCAGGACTCTCGCTCGCTTTCCAGTCAAGGAATTTCCCAGTAAATTGGCGATAAAAAAGATACTTCTCATAATTTTCATGTTCACGTAATTTAGCAAGTAATTCCGCTGCCCGTTCTTTCGGAAAACCTTCTAAATAGGTATTCTCTGCATATCCGTGCAGACACCGATCTATCGCGTTCAGCACCGGAAAATCTGTCTCCTTTGCCGTTTGATCGGTTAATATATTGAAAAAACGCGTCTGCTCCTTTTGTAATAATGTCTGTTCCTCTGCTGAAAGTCCCTGTCGAAAGGGGCTCTCCAAAGGATTTATCGCGCGACTAATAGAGTCTATCGCCTCTGCTCTGACGGTATTATGTTGAGACGTTTTCAGGCAATACTCGATTAAGTCAATCGCTTTCTCTCTGAGGCGGGTTAATTCAGGTGTATATGTTAGATGGTGCCAACCAAACTTTAAAGAACTACCTTCACTGACGGTTTCGCTAAAGTCCAGCACGAGAAGTGAGTCGATCGCATTGAGCAGAGCCGAACTTAACTTTGGCTCATCTTTCTCCTTCCACACCTCAAATACTTCAAGTGCTTTCGTTTGAAACACGAAAGACTTGCTCGTTTGGAAACCCGTCATCCTTTTTAACAACTCTTGCGGTGAGTCGTGATTGGGAAGATCCAAATCATCCATTAGGAGGAGTTTACGGACTATTTCCAGCGTATTCGTAAATCCAGAGAGTGTATTAACAGTCTTCTGTGCTTCTTTGGCGATTTTCTTCACCACATCTTGATGGGTCCGTGTAGAAGTCCACCCCGTATAGTGCTCCACAGAGTCTTCTGTAGGGTTATCCAAGATAATATTAAAAATCTTAATCGCATCATCTGGGCGAAAATAACTGACCCCTTCCATCTGTTCCAGAGTATCCATCCGAACAAAGTTATCACCTTCCCGTACTTGGGTTTTCAGAGAATCAATGTGTTCATCAAGAAGGCTCTTTTCCCCAGCGATGTTTTCCACACGAGCGAGGTTGATAACTAACTTGACAGGGAGAAGTGGTAAAAACTCCTTCAATAGGCTTTCGTGAAAAGAAGACGGTCTCCCGTTGGAAAGGAAACATGCTTTCCTTAAAATATAGTCACTAAGTGCATCAGGAAAGACACGCTGTTTCGCTCCGTACTGAAAAAGTAAACCATCGGTTTTCAGATCATCGCGGTACTGCTCTACTTCATAAGGTTCCACTTTGAGAATCTCCGCCAATTTATCGCGTATTTGGTTATTTTTTATGTCAATCGGGGCAATCCCGCTAAACCAGTTAAGCAATTTTCGCCGCTGCTCGCTGGATTCTGGATATTTTTTAAAATTGTCATTTAGATAGGATTCAAAGGCGAGTTCAACCAGTTTATCTTGTGTCAAGCCCCCCAGAGCCTTTCCTTTCTCCAACAGATATATCACCATAACAGCAAGCAGCGGTGTATCTCGTCCGATCTGTGCTAATCCTGATAAAAGAGAACTATCGGGTATCTGTGCATACTTATGGATAAATTCCTTCGTTTTCTCCAGGGAAAGTTTCCCAATTTCAAGTGCATCAACCGCATTATCGGGCAAGGCAGTTCGGAAACTACCCTCTAAAAACGCTTTGAACGGCTTCCGCGTTATGAGAACTGCTTTGGATTCGCTATATCCGGGACTATTCAGGACTATTTTGATACCGCCGAGATTGTCAATAAAGTCATGTGCATCATCGACAAAAAAGATATACTTACGATTGGGTGGAATATCTGTTAAAGCATTTTCAAAACTGTCACCAGCCATCTGAACAAAGAGTGGTTCATAATCCGTGTGATCGCGTTCAATTACCTTTGCAAACTCAATGGCGAGTTTGGTTTTGCCAATGCCACCGCTACCATATACCATGAGTAGCCGTTTTTCTGGGTCTTGAACAAAGGTTTGAAATTGATTAATCTCATTTTCTCGTCCGAAGGTTTCATAATCGTATCTCAGAAGTTTATTTTTTGGGGCAATTTGATTTCGGGATATATCCTGCCAAGAAAGGAAAACAGGTAGATGGGGATCTCGAAATGAATTTAAGAGGTACGGAAACGCATCGGTCATTGTGATGAGGTCTTCCGCGTCCCAACATGTCAATGAAAAGGTATAACCCTTCTCATTTTTAGCGTCCTCAATTTTACGCTTGTTGCCTGCAGTCAGGAGCGTATTGGTCATCAAGACGTAGTGATCACACTGCAATGCATCGGCTTTATCAAGTTCACCGTTCTTACGCTTACTGCCGATTACCCTTGAAAGGAAATTGCGACGCGCCCGGGCTTTATCCATTGTCGGGTCAAAGAATTTGTATTGAAAGATCCAAGTACCTTCTTTCTCCTTATAATCACCGGTGTAGTCTGCGTCAATTCCTCTGTCGGGTCCTGCAGCATCGTAAACTTTTACGAAGGAGGACACTTCCTTTTTCAGGAACAGATTGCAAAATCGATTGAAATCTTCCACTGATTTTATGTAGTCTGACAATACTTTTTTCATCAAGTTCTTCGGCATAGAAACCCCTACCTTTAGGTTGGGAAGGAAATGCTGCTCCTTCTTTCTTGACATAAATTGTCAAAATGTTATACTATTTCCATCACGGTAGGGACACAACCAAGCGCGTCGCAAGGCGTGTCTGTCCCTAACCTATCTTGGTTGAGGGTTAAAGCCGTGAGCCGTGAAAACCGATGAAAAAACGCAGAAAAAAGAGACAACAGCGTCGCACGTATAAATACCAGATACGCGAACACCCACAGAATATGCGTCTCGGCAATATGCTTGATGATCTCTGCGATGTGCATAACCATTTTCTCAAACTTGAGAATCGGTATTACCGTATCTATGGTAAATATGCGGGGCGGTATCGGTTGCAGCCACATCTTACAAATATGCTCAATCGGACACATCAACATTGGGCGTGGATCCCCCGCGACACGCTTGACGCTGTGATTATCAATCTTCACCGTGGTTTTGAAAACTTTTTCGATATTCCTAAGTTCGGTCGTCCGAAACACAAAAGACGTGGCAAATATCGTTCTGCGAAGTTTCAATCCGCTTATCTTCTTGAAGAAGGACGTGTCCGTATCTCTTTTAAGGAATGGGACGAAGCCTCACAATCCTTTAAGTTCAACAAACGTTGGTTTTCTTTCCATCACCCCCGCGATTGGAAAGATAAAGTGTGCTACATCCAAATCCTTCGCGATGCTGTTGGAACGTATTGGCTTTACGTTGTTACCGATGATGCTTCCAAAGCGGTTCTGCCCGCAACAGATGAAAGCGTTGGGGCAGACTTCGGTATGGAAACGTACTTGACGCTCTCGACGGGTGAGAAAATCCAACACGCCCACTTCTTGAAACGATCCTTGAAAGAACTTCAAACACTTTACAAAGCATTGAGTCGCAAAGTTAGAGGGTCCGGCAATTGGTGGCGGTGTCTCCGTCAGATTGTCCGTTTGTTCCGGCATATCACGCACCAACGCAAAGATTGGCACTTCAAACTTGCCACCGACCTTTGCCGAAGATTTGACTTTATCGCGACCGAGACACTGAACCTCGACGGCATGAAGCGGTTGTGGGGACGGAAAGTCTCCGATCTTGCTTTTTACCAGTTCGTTGAGATATTGCGGTATAAGTGTTTCAAACATAATCGTGAGTTCCAACAAGTCGGACAATGGACCCCTACAACAAAACCGTGTTCAAATTGTGGGCATCACAACAAAAATCTTACGCTTTCAGACCGGCAGTGGACATGCCCCGAATGTGGTACACACCACGACCGAGACGTAAACGCTGCGATCAACATTTTACGGGCTGCTCGTGATCCCGTTGTGGAGCAGATGTAAGACGTTTCCTCGGAGACGCGAACTGCTACGAAGCACAAGCCCCAACCTTTAGGTTGTGGGTGCCTTGACTGTAGTTTACCTTCAACGCTAACAGGAATTACCCGGTGGAATAGACATATCTTCTCGAAAATGAGTTTGGCGCGTTAACAAGACTTCATAACAACATATTAGCACATTTCAAGACAAAAGTCAAATTGTTTTGCTAATGAAGTTTAAGGATTTAATAACGTTTGACAAAAACATGTCCTTCTGATAACCTAATGGCAAACTGATGATAGATACCACCAATCAGGGTCATTTAGTTTTAGATAAATTATCGGATTGTCTAATTTTTTAGAATTTTCTTTTTCAAGTCCGGTGCCCCTTCCCAGTAACGGGTGGGGACCCCGGTTCCAAACCGCACCTACCGGGCCTAGGGGGTCTAAAATTGGACGAGAAAACTGAAAACTAAATAGCCGTGTGCCACCAATAGGAGCCGGTTCCATGTATAAAACTGCGATGTTAGGGTGTGGGGGGCGCGCCCGTGGGCACGCTGATGCGTATCGCTTCGTCAAACACGGGAGACTTGCCGCCATCTGCGATATGGACGAAAAACGCCTCAACACCTTCGGGGACGAATTCGGTATCTCCTCACGCTACACCGACTTGGACGCGATGCTTGAAAAAGAGAAACCGGATGTCCTGCATATCGTCACAAGCCCTGTGGTTCCGAGTAGCAACGAACGTCTCCGGTATCCGTTGATGAAACAGGCATCCGATCACGGTGTGCCTGCAGCGATTATTGAGAAACCGGTCGCGATTGAAGGCGAGGATTGGAAGCAGATTGCGGGGTTAGCGAAAGAGACAAAAACGAAATTTGTTGTCAATACACAACTCAATTTCCACCCGAAAAACTTGGAGCTAAAAAAGGATGTCGCAGAAGGGCGCATCGGCGAGATTCGGTTTATTGATGCCAGTGCCCGTAGTAGAGCCGCCGAGCAGGGAGGACATGTGCTACAATTGGTGTCTTCCTATATTGATGATGCACATCCGGTCCGGGTTCTTGGACAAATCGCTGGCAGCGAGCATTTAAATTCTGCGGGTGGGCATCCCGGTCCGACGCATGCTGCCGCTCAGGTTTTGTATGAGAACGGTGTCCATGTCTCTATTGCATTTGGAACGGAGTTCGGACAAATGGCATCCGATGACCCGGGTACCTACGGACACAAACGTGTGTTTATTGTCGGGACGAAAGGGTTCGTCCACTGGCGTTTCAGCAGTTGGGAACGTTCAACATTGGATGGCGGTTATGAAGGCGGTCCACTGAACTACGGGGAGCAAGATGTCGTTGCCCAGGCTAACTTCACCGAAGCCATATTTGATTGGTTAGACGATGAGAACAGTGTGCATCCGACACATCTCAAGCAATCGCTCGTTGAGAATAACCTCATCTTAGGGGTGTACCACAGCGGGTTAACAAACGAGATTATCGAACTCCCATTTGAACCGCCCGATGGGTTAATGGACGCACTTCGGGAGAAGTTGTGATTTTATTGTGGGGCGAAGTCTCCCTGCCTTTGCCTGCTTTACCTTTTGGCGCGCCGCTGGCGTGCTGCTGTTAACATTAAAGGAGACATTTTTATGTATAAAACAGCGTTTTTAGGGTGCGGGGGTCGCGCCCGTGCGCATGCTGATGCTTACCGCTTCGTCAAACGCGGTAAAATCGGCGCAATCTGCGATATGAATGAAGAACTACTTAACAATTTCGGAGACGACTTTGGGGTTTCGTCACGTTATACTGACTTGGACGAAATGCTTGAAAAGGAAAAGCCAGATGTCCTTCACATTGTCACTGCACCCGTGTTACGCGGCACCAACCAACGGATTCGGTACTCGTTGATGAAACAGGCATCCGATGCGGGGGTGCCAGCAGCGATCGTCGAAAAGCCGATTGCCGTTGAAAGCGAGGACTGGAAACAACTTGCCGGATTAGCGGAAGAGACACAAACAAAGTTTGTTGTTAACACACAACTCAATTTTCACCCGAAGAACCTGGAATTGAAGCGAGATGTCGCGGAAGGCAGAATTGGTGACATCAAATTTATTGATGCCAGTGCACGGAGTACACCGGTAGACCAAGCACCGCATGTGTTGCAACTTGTCTCGTCCTACATTGATAATTCGCGCCCGGTACGCGTACTCGGGCAGGTTTCTGGGGCTCAGGATTTGGACTCCACGCAGCCCTCCCCGATGCATGCTGCTGCTCAGGCTCTGTATGCAAACGGTCTTCACGTTTCTCTTGCCTTCGGGACAGGTTTAGGACAGAAAGTACCTAAAGAACCGGATGCAGGGAACCACACCCACAAACGTGTCTTTGTCGTTGGGACGAAAGGGTTCGTGCACTGGCGATTTAGCAGTTGGGAGCGCGCAACGCCAGAGGGTGGTTACGAAAGCGGTCCACTTGACTACGGCGAGCAGGATGTCGTTGCGCAGGGTAACCTCACCGAAGCCGTTTTCGATTGGCTTGACGATGAGAGCCATGTGCATCCGACGCATCTCAAGCAATCTCTTGCGGAATTTAACCTGCTTTTAGGGATCTACTACAGCGGCGTAACAAATGAGATCATAGATCTACCGTTTGAACCGCCTGATGGGTTGATTGATATCCTCCGAGAGAAGTTATAATCTATGTTTTCCCTGTTAACATCTAACCCATTTCGGCTTGATACTCGAAATCGTATTGAAGGAGACATTTTATGTATAAAACTGCGTTCTTAGGGTGTGGCGGTCGCGCCCGTGCCCACGCAAGTGCCTACCGTTTTGTCAAAGGCGGCAAAATCGCTGCAATCTGCGATATGAACGAGGAGCTACTCAATAAATTTGGAGACGACTTCGACGTTTCCTCACGCTACAGGGACCTTGATGAGATGCTTGAGAAGGAAAAACCGGATGTCCTTCACATCGTCACAGCACCGGTGCTGCGGGGGACCAACCAACGGATTCGGTATTCCTTGATGAAGCAGGCATCCGATCACGGCGTGCCAGCAGCGATCGTCGAAAAACCGATTGCCGTTGAGAGCGAGGATTCAAAACAGATTGCGGGGTTAGCGGAAGAGACGAAAACAAAGTTTATCGTCAATACGCAACTTAACTTCCATCCCCAAAACTTGGAATTAAAACGGGATGTCGCAGAAGGCCGTATCGGTGAAATTAAGTTCATTGATGCCAGCGCACGCAGTACGCCCGTCGATCAGGCACCGCATGTGCTGCAGTTAGTATCGTCCTATATTGATAACTCGCGCCCGGTACGTGTGTTGGGTCAAATATCGGGCAGAGAACAGTTAGACTCGGCGCAGCCGTCCCCGATGCATGCTGCTGGACAAGCCATATATGAGAACGGCCTCCACGTCTCACTTGCGTTTGGTACCGGCATGGGAACACTGGCATCGGACAGTGAGAGTACTGTTGCGCATAAACGTGTCTTTGTCGTCGGGACGAAAGGTTTCGTTCATTGGCGTTTCAGTAGTTGGGAACGCGCAACGCCTGAAGGTGGTTACGAAGGCGGTCCGCTGAACTATGGTGAACAAGACATTGCTGCACAGGGCAACCTCACCGAGGCTGTCTTTGACTGGCTCGACGATGAGAACAAAGTGCATCCGACCCATCTCAAGCAATCCCTCGCGGAGTTCAACCTCCTCTTAGGGCTTTACTACAGCGGGATCACAAACGAAATTATTGACCTCCCGTTTGAACCGCCTGATGGGTTGATGGATTCACTCCGAGAAAAGTTGTAAACCGACAAATGTAGCGGCAGGCGAGATATTCGCTTGAGGAAACCATGCAACAATCTTCTATCGCTGAATACTTAGCACCCGAAGCGCACGAACAAGGAATCCAACAAGGAATCCAACAAGGGGCTCAAGAAATTATTCGTGAGAATATCATTGAGGCACTTGCCTTTCGGTTGCAACCTGAAGTTGCAGAGACCTTTAAATCCGATTTGGAGGCGATTAATGATCTGCAGCGTCTCAGACAACTCTTTCGCATCGCAATGCGGGTGGACACTCCTGAAAACTTCACGCAAGCGTTAAACGAAAGTGCCAACTAAACCGTAAAATATTAAAGGAGACATTTTTGTGTATAAAACCGCAATGTTAGGGTGTGGCGGTCGCGCCCGCGCACACGCAGATGCTTACCGCTTCGTTAAAGGTGGTCAACTCGCGGCAGTCTGCGATATGAATGAAGAACTCCTCAACAAATTCGGAGACGACTTCGGTATCTCCTCGCGTTACACTGATTTAGACGAGATGCTTGAAAAGGAGAAACCCGATGTCCTTCACATCGTTACCGCACCCGTGCTGCGCGGTAGCAACGAGCGTATCCGTTATCCGTTGATGAAACAGGCATCCGATGCCGGTGTGCCAGCGGCAATTGTGGAAAAGCCGATTGCCGTTGAAAGTGAAGACTGGAAGCAGATCGCAGGGTTGGCAGAAGAGACACAAACGAAGTTCGTCGTCAATACACAACTCAACTTCCACCCCCAAAACTTGGAATTGAAAGCAGATGTCGCGGCAGGCCGTATCGGCGAGATTAAATTCATTGATGCCAGCGCACGCAGCACACCCGTTGACCAAGGTCCGCACGTGCTGCAGTTGGTATCCTCTTATATTGATAACTCGCGTCCCGTCCGTGTTCTCGGGCAAATCTCTGGCGGCGATCACTTAGATTCAGCGCAACCCTCCCCACAATATGCCAGCGCACGCGTGCAGTACGAAAACGGACTCCACGTCTCTGTCGCATTCGGGACAGCCATCGCGCCGACTGCGTCCGATGACCCCGTTGTCTTCTTCCACAAACGTGTTTTTGTGATAGGCACAACAGGTTTTGTGCATTGGCGGTTCAGCAGTTGGGAACGCTCAACCCATGAAGGCGGTTATGAAGGTGGTCCGTTGAACTACGGTGAACAAGATGTCATGGCACAAGGCAACCTCACCGAGGCGGTCTTTGATTGGCTCGATGACGAGAGTAAGGTTCATCCGACGCATCTCAAACAATCGCTCGCGGAGTTCAACTTGCTCTTGGGAATTTACTATAGCGGCATCACCAATGAAGTGATTGAACTCCCGTTTGATCCCCCTGATGGGTTGATGGATCAACTGAGAGATAGATTGTAAAACGATGGGAACACATTCTGAAAAATTTGCGGAACAGGGTTATCTTGTCGTGAAAGCGGCACTACTTGCAGCGGATCTCGCCCCGTTAATCGCTGTTGTCTCTGAAGTCGTTGATAAACGCGCCACTGAACTCTATAACGAAGGGGTCATCTCTGAGACCTATGAAGAGATGTCCTTCGAGCATCGCTGGCACGCGCTCCTAAAGGCGTGTGAAAGAGAGAATGAGGTTTTCGGCTGGCATACGCTTGTCTTTAGCGAAGCACTCTTTAACCTGATAACCCATCCGAAGGTCTTGGATGTGTTAGAACTTCTTATCGGGAGCGATATACAATTCAACGGCGACTTTTGGGTGCGTCCGAAACTCCCGAACGAAAAACTGACGACGCTCCCTTGGCACCAAGACAGTGCCTATATGCCACACACCGAAAACGATACGCATCTGACTGTGTGGCTCCCATTAGTCGATGTCAAAACAGAGAACGGTGCTTTGCAATTCCTACCCGGTAGCCATAAGGCGGGTTTACAAACGTATCACCGCATTCCCGGCGAGGCGTTTGCTGTCCCCGTTCTTCCGCCGACTTCATCGAATACCGATATTGATACTTTAGAGATGCAAAAAGGCGATTTACTCGTTTTTAACAATCTGGTCTTCCACCGGTCCCTATTCAACCGCAGCGATAGGATCCGTTGGTCAGTAGATTTTCGGTTCAGCCCAACCGGCACTTCATTAGACGGGTTGTGGCACGAAGTGATTGCGTGTCCTGCTCGTGAAAGTGCAACTCGGCAGTGTCCAACGTCGTGGCAGACGTGGTCCGCACAGTGGGAGGCCAGTCCACACAAGGATCGATTTGTTTAGAGGGTATGCATAATGCCCCTGTTTTAATAAGGAATTGTATTTTTGTATTTTTTGTGTTATAATTTTTTTAAATAGAATACAAAGCAAATGTGCTGTACAGAAGTCGGAGCGCGTACAGAGTTTACCGATCCTTCTAACTGCACATAGGAGGTTACTTTGTTAAACGTAAAGGTTATTACAATTACCCTCAGCCTGATGCTCATGTTGGGTGTGAGTCTAACCGGCTCTGCTGAGATTACTGAAGATATGATCGCAGCGGCGTGGCTGTTTGATGGTGATGCGGAAGACGTTTCGGGTAACGGATTTGATGGCGAAGTCAAAGGTGGCAAATTTGTCGGTGGCAAAATCGGTGATGCAATCGAACTCAACGGTACAACTGAATGGATCGAAATCCCGAAACGGATCGGAGAATTTGAAGAAATTACCTTCGCACATTGGGTTAAATCTACAGGACGCGAAGCACAGTGGCGTGTTTTCTTCAACGTCAACGGTTGGAAAGCTGGGGACATCCATTACCAGATGCATCCGAATAATAAGGTTGAGTTCTCCATTCACAGTAATCCAGGTGGGAACGACACTTTTGCGAACTATATGTTAGCAGGTGACCAGATGGACAAATGGGTCCACATCGCGACTGCCTACAGTGCGAAAGAGAAGAAGATTCGTTTTTACGTTAACGGCGAACTCGATATCGAAAATGAGTGGGGTGGAAATCCAGGTGTCCTTGATCCTGCCCGAATAGGCGACTGGGGACAATCCAGACAGTGGGAAGGGCTGATAGACGAATTTATCATCTTCAACACTGTTCTCAGTGAAGACGACATCCAAGCCGTTATGGATGACGGTTTGGAAACAACGCTTGCTGTAGACGCAAAAGGGAAACTGACGACCACATGGGGAAACTTGAAAAATAAATAAAGAGATTAGGACTTACGCAAAATTGGTTCAGAACGCCTATTTTGATATAATAAAGGCAC
>VXZK01000392.1 GCA_009845545.1 Candidatus Poribacteria bacterium | reverse complement strand
TTGAGAACATACACGCTAAGGGGGTGTCATATTCTCAAAATTGCGTAAGTCCTGAAACAGTGTGTATTTCCTTCTCTTTTGTGATACATTTAACTAATAATAACTATTTTTAGTCATGTATACAATGGCATACCCCCTACATCCGATGTGCGGTGGACCACATCCTAACAAGGTAACAACAAGCAGGAAAACAAGAATCCGATAATCTTAGACCAATCAACAGAAATTTCACAGTAACTCGTTTTAAGTACGAAAAATAGAAACGCCCGTAAACCCACACTACTACTACGTTTGTAAGCAAAACAACCAGAACCTTAAAATCATAATTTCACAGGTATGAAAAAATCCCAAAACTTAACAACCCGCTCAAAACTCTTGCCACATCTGATTCCGTAGCGGTCCTCACACAGATTTTTAAGAGCCTTACTGTGAAATACTATGAAATTTCATAAAAACGCAGACAACAACCGACAAAATATTTACACACCCGCAACAAAAATACACTTGACAACCTAATAACGATTGTGGTAAAATATATGTATTGAAGATGATAAAAAGATTCTGTCCGAATTAAAAAAACAGGAAAAGGACCCATGGCATACTATATCACTGAAGAGTGTATTGGGTGTATGGCGTGTTTAACGAACTGTCCCGTTGACGCGATTACGGGGGATAGAAACATGCTGCATATCATCGATCCAGACGTATGTATTGATTGCAGTGCGTGCGGGATGGTCTGCCCGGTTGAGGCAATCCGAGACCAGTTTGGTGAGGTGTGCAAGTTCATCCGCCGCCCGACACACCGTCCTATTGCCGTTATCTACGAAGAACTCTGCTCTGGATGCGATTTTTGTGTCCATATCTGCCCTTGGGAGTGTCTCGAACTTAAGGATCCGGACACCGGCGAACATGCTGAAAGTTTCTTCGGTATCTGCGAACTTGTTAAACCGAAAGAATGTGTCGGTTGCAAGTTATGCGAAGAAGTCTGCATCAAGGATGCCATCCGCATTGAATCCCCTGTTCTTGTAGAACTCGCAGAAGCAGCAGAGGCAGAAGCAGCGGATTAACGTTGTAAGAGCAATGCTTCCAATGGTGAACACACACCTTTATAAACCGAACCTTGTCATCGTCATCTCTGGCCCGTCTGGCTCAGGAAAAAGCACCGTAATTAATACGCTCTGCAAAGCAGATGAAACACTGATAGAATCCGTTTCTGTGACGACGCGTCAGCCGCGTCGCGGTGAAGCAGATGGTGTTGATTATCACTTTTTGTCAAAACCGGAATTTGAAAAGTATGTTCAGCAGAACCGTTTTCTTGAATGGGCAGAATATGGTGGCAATTTCTACGGTACCCTCAAATCTGAAATAGTCGCTGCCCGTGAAGCAGAAAAAGACGCTATCTTAGAAATCGAGGTAAAGGGTGCTTTGCAGATTCAATCGCAAGACTTGTCCCCAGCGCGCAGTCTGTTTATCTTCATCATACCTCCATCCTTCGCTACCTTGGAAAAACGGCTCCGTCGCAGAAAAACAGAATCGGAAACGGAACGCAACAAACGCCTTGCTATTGCGAGATCCGAAATTCTTGAGATTGAACACTTCGATTACTGGATCAGTAACCCAGAAAACGCGCCACAACACGCAGTTCAGCAAATTCAGACCATTATCGCCGCAGAACGCTCCCGTATTGATACGCAATTGATAGAAAAGATTAACCTACTGTTCGGCGTTGATGGCGCGGATTAAGTGTTGGACTCTTAAAATAATGGAGAAAACCATGGATACCGTAAACGACTTTGGATTCAAGCAGAGAAAATATATGCCAGTCTTTCCAAAAGCAAACGGCAAAACGACTGTCTATATTGAAGGTTATCCGTGTGAAGATGACGAACCTATGTCCGCAACCGGTTTTCACGGCGAACAGATTGCAGCAATTTACGAACAGTTCAAGCGATATTTCGCAATCAATGAACTTGTTTATATTGGGATTGACAATTTTATCTACTATAGCGAAGGCGACATCACAAAATGTGTCGCGCCAGATATTTACGTCGTCTTCGGGGTCGCGAAATATCCGTTACGGCGTAGCTTCTATACGTGGGCAGAAGGTGCCGCCCCGGTTGCTGTCTTTGAGTTTCTCTCTGACGCGACAGCCCGTCAAGATCGGACTGAAAAAGTCGGCGTGTATCTCAATGATATAGGTGTCCAAGAGTATTTTATACATCAACCGGAGTTGAAGAAACCTACAGAGTTTCGGGGGTGGCGGCAGGAGCTATCAGGTGATATTGTTGAGATGGAGCCGGATGCGGAAGGCGGTCTGTTCAGTGAGGCGTTAAATCTCTACTTTCGCTGCGAGGAACAACATCGGACGCACGTTAGACTGTTGCGTCCGTATCTGCCAGATGGCACGCCGATTACAACATCTCTGGAGGAACAGCACCTGAAAGAGGCAGCAGAAGTGCGCGCCGAAATAGCAGAAGCACGCGCAGAAACAGCTGAAACACGCGCAGAAGAAGAAGCACTCCGCAGACAGCAGGCTGAAGCAGAATTGGAAAAACTACGCGCCCAAATGGCTCAATCTCAACGCTCATAAAAAATATGGAATTCAGAGATCGGACGATTATCTTAGGTGTCACAGGCGGCATCGCTGTCCACAAATCACTTGACTTGGCAAGTCAACTTGTTAAGGGTGGTGCCTCTGTTCATGTCGCTATGACAGCAAACGCGACCCGCCTTGTCCAACCTTTGCAATTCCAAGTTATCTCACGAAACCCTGTGCTGCTGAACCTATTTGAGGCAGGCACAGATTGGAAGCCTCCGCACATCGATCTCGCCGACCGTGCCGATCTGCTTGCAATTGTCCCTGCAACGGCGAATATCATCGGTAAGCTCGCAAACGGTATCGCTGACGATGCGCTCTCCACCGTTGCTGTCTCCGTCCACTGCCCGATACTTCTCGCCCCCGCGATGAACGGTCACATGTATCAAAATCCGTTCGTCCAACGGAACATTGACCTTCTGAAAACACACGGTGTTCATTTCATTGAACCCGCGAGCGGTGATTTAGCATGCGGCTATGAAGGCAGAGGACGTTTGAATACAGTAGAAACGATCCTCCAAGGCGCGAGCGATATACTCTCATCTGTAGCGTCAAGAGAAAAAACACAGGATTTAAAAGGGACGCGTATCGTTGTCACAGCCGGAGCAACGCGCGAACACATCGACCCTGTGCGCTTTATTACCAACCGCTCCAGCGGTAAGATGGGATATGCCATCGCTGAAGCGGCAACACAGCGTGGTGCAGAAGTACGCTTAATTAGCGGCACCGCTACTGTTTTACCGCCCGTTGGCATCATGACACAGCACGTGGAAACAACTCTTGATATGTACGATGCACTTCTGGAGGTATTCAATGAAACGGATATTGTCATTATGGCAGGCGCGCCTGCGGATTATCGTCCAAGCGAATACACACCGCATAAAATCAAAAAGAGTGCCGATACATTGACGCTCCCGCTTGAAAGGAATCCTGACATCGCGCAGACACTCGGTGCGCAGAAAACGCATCAAACACTCGTCTGTTTTGCTGCCGAAACAAACGATCTTCTTGAGAACGCAAAAAAGAAACTGATCCGCAAAAACTGTGATTTAATTGTGGCGAACGACATTCTTGAAGAAGGCGCGGGCTTCCAATCCGATACGAATATCGTCACGCTGCTGGACCGAGATGGCACTTGCGAACAACTGCCCCGTTCCTCAAAACGCGGTGTGGCGGATGCGATTCTGACGAAGGTTGTTTCTATACGAAACGGCACGAAATAGACTATTCAGGAAATCGGGCTTACAAGGTTTCCGTCCTACAAGATGAACCACCAACAAATCCGCGCCTTTTTCGCTCTAAATCATACCCGCCCTAAAAAGCACTTAGGTCAAAACTTCCTTATTAATCCAGAAGCCCTCAAAATCATCCTTGAAGCCGGCGCACTCACAGCGGGTGATACAGTTATAGAAATTGGTGCCGGATTAGGATGTCTCACAGAGGTCCTGGTGCAGCATGCCGAACGTGTCATTGCTATCGAAGTGGACGAGCTATTATACAACGCCTTAGCATCTCATTTTGGCATAACTTGTAGTAGGGACGAGATTACCTTGAAGAAACACCCAAGCAAAAACCCGCTACTACAAAAGTCAACAGATCCACGCGTTCAACTTCTTAACGCCGATGTGCTCAAATTGGAATTCAATTCACTTTTGGTTGACGGAAACCACAGGACTGTGCCTACTACTTTTAAGGTTATCGCGAACCTGCCTTATAGTGTCACAACACCCATCTTGTGGAAACTCCTCCCACATCACAAACAAATTCATAGTTGCGTGTTAATGATGCAGAAAGAGGTAGCGGAAAGAATTGTTGCAGGGCCAGGCGGGAAGACCTACGGCGCGTTGACAATCGGGGTCGCCTATTACGCCGAGGCAACACTTATTGCGACGCTGTCGCCAGAAAATTTCTATCCCGCCCCGAAGGTAGATTCCGCACTTCTAAAACTAAAAATGCGTGAAACGCCAAAGGTCGCGGTAGACAGTGAGGATTTCTTCTTTAAAATAGTGCGGACCGCGTTTCGGACGCGACGGAAGATGCTAAAAAATGCTTTAGCCAGGGGTGGGTTTGCTTCAGGCGAAGTATTGGCAGCTGCATTTGACGAGCTTGGGATAGCTCCGCAGCGGCGCGCTGAGACATTGGATATCACCGAATTTGCAGCCCTCGCAAATTTTTTGTCTCAATCCGTATCAGCGAAGACGAGTGTTTGATCGCGAGCGCAGCTCGCTCCTACAGGGAGAGATCATAAGCGGATGTCTAACGCAATCAGCTGCCAATATATAATTTTCCAATCCGCGCCTTCACGGCGGAACTCAAATTTACAATGTGCTTTGAGTTCCCTTGGATCCCGTTGCTCACCCTTCTCCGCGTTTACATCAAGTCGAAGTGTTACTGCCATTTTCCGGGCATGCGTCACATCTATTTCTATATCCTTGAATAGGAATTCAAGGAAGACGTACTCCTCAAAAAGTTGCGTCATCGCCGGAACAACATCTTCATAATTTTCAGGAATAATGCCGGATGCAACACCGAAGAGTGTCGCAGCGTCGTCTGCAGCGACGTAGGTTTCTGAAAAGAGTGTCTGAATCGCTTCAATGTTGTCGATATCCAACGATTCAAGGAGGTCAGAAAAATTATCAAAGAATTCTCGGATCTCCGCTTCCGGATCTTTTAGCGGTGTCAACGCAACATCCACAATTAAGCGTCCCTGATTGAGCGCGAAGGGTTGGTTATAGGGTTTGTA
Source organism: Candidatus Poribacteria bacterium (assembly GCA_009845545.1). GTDB lineage: Bacteria > Poribacteria > WGA-4E > WGA-4E > WGA-3G > WGA-3G. The sequence goes on along the minus strand of VXZK01000392.1, from coordinate 17,030 downwards.
ATCTGCATCCTCAACAATGAGTGTGTGCGCATCGCCGTAAACAACACCTTGAAAAGAGTAGACACCCTCCACGCCAGTTTCGACTGATGACCCTAACAGTTTTACAGTAGCACCCGGAATAGGATTCCCAGTCCCCGCATCGGTGACAGTACCAGAGACTGTCCCGTATTCAAGGACGACCGGTTTTCCAGGTTCAGGTTCAATTGGATCTTCAACTTTCTCACACGCGGAAGTACATATCACGATTAATAAAAATACAATAATTTTCTTGGATATCATAATCTATCTACCCTTCCTTATACTACTGTTATAGTAAAACCCATAATTATTTGGACGCGTGGTTGACCGTAGGGGCTGGGTTACCCAGCCCCTACGAGTGGGCATCGTGAATTTGATACCATTGAGTGTCAACTTATTTGCGGGCTTTACTATAATACTGTTCAGCGAAGTCCGCACCTCGCTACTGCACGTTTTCAACGAAACCTTCATCAATCAAAAAACTTCTCAAGCGTTTGTGAACTCGGCGGTTTCGTGAGTAGAGAAACAATTATCAAGGTGACAGACGAAACAAGGATCAGGATCGTAACAGGCATAATCCCTGTTCCGCCTATAGTATATCCCGGTGTCTGCGAGTTACGGAGAAAGAAATAGAGCCATAACAGAATAACACTTATAATCGCGGCAAACACACCACTTTTTGTACTCCGCTGCCAGAACAACGCTGCGACCACGATTGGAAAAAGCCCCGCAAATCCGGTGAATGACCAGATCGCGAGTCTAAAAATGCTTGGCGTTGCGATAAGGGAGATGAGATAAGTAATACAAAGTACACCGCTTACAAATAGCCGTCCGACCCACACTCGCTGCTTCTCGGAAAACGCGCCTTGACGATAATGTCCGATAATATCGTGTGTGAACATGCTGCCAATAGCGAGCGATTGTGAATCCAAGGATGACATAATCGCAGCAAAAACACCTGCGCCTAAAAATCCAGCCAAGACACCAGGGGCGTGCATACCGATCATCTGAATCAGCACATTATTTGCTTGCGATCCGTGTAAATCCGGGACATCTACATTTCCTAATATTCCGAGCAGCACGCTCGGAATCCACACAATTGCGATACACAATGGATACAGGATAATTGCATAACGAAACGTACCGACATCTTTTGCGGTTAGGAAATGTGAGAAGATATGCGGAAACATACCGACACAGAGCGGGATACAGAGATATGTTAACAGTTCTAACGGCTTAATATGCTCCGCCTGCATCAGCAACTCCGGATCAATTTTAGAGAGTGCGTTTGCAAAACCGCCCATTCGGTTCGTGATAACAAAGAAGGTGATGCCTCCGAGTGTCATGAAAACCAGCGTCTGGAACGTATTCACCCAAGCGGTGCCTCGCATACCGCTATAGGTAACGTAACAGAGCACCACAGCGCAGATAAGTAAACCGCCACCCCATTGTGGAATTTTGCCATCTGTAAGGGTCGCCAATGTCCCGCCACCGCCCATCACTCCGATCAGCAGATACGGTATAAGCAGCAAAACAAATAAAATGAAGAGCAATAGTCCTATGCCATCGGACTCCCAGCGGTCTCGGAAGTACTGCGCCTGCGTCACATAGCCAAACCGCTTTCCGAGTCGCCATAGGCGGGTCCCGATAAAGAGGAACACACAGGGTACAACGATCGCAGAAGAAGAAGCCATCAGCGCAAAGACACCGATCCCTCTATGATAGGCTTCACCGGATGCCCCAAGGATCGAGAAGGCGGTCATGTTCGTGCCGAAAAGCGTCATCAACAGGATGAACCAATTAATCGTCCGGCTTGCGACGAAGTAGTCTTCCCCAGTATTTCGGAAAAGTTTGTGGCTCAAAGCACCGAGAAGCAGCACCATAGCGAGGTAGATAAAAATAATAGCGAGACTCATTTTTCTCCCCAATCCCCTCGCGCTTTGACGAAGGCTGCCATTAGCAACGTTGCCACAAGACAGTAACCGATATGATAGAGCAACCCTATCGGCATTCCTAAAACGAGCTGCGGCGTTTTCCAGAACCAGAAATCGTTATGGAGTAAGAGCAATAACACGAGCAGGCAGTACAACATCCATTTAACTGGGTTTTTCATAGTGTGCCTCCTTTTCTCGCCAATTATAATAGAAAATGGCAATACTGGCGACTATTACTATTCCATGAATCCATATAAACTGAACATCCGTTGGCAGAAAAAAGAGGATGAGTGCAGCGACAAACAGGATACAGCGTGCCCATAGCGACAATTTGTTAAAAATATACCCCGCGATCGCAGCCGCAAGGATAACCGTACCAACCAGCGTGAGTGAGAAATTCCCGAAAACCGCCCATAATTCTGGTGTACCGCCATCGCTGTCCAACCAGAGTAACGCGGGGCGCAATACAAACGCGTAGGGCAATGCGAAACCGACGAGCGCGAACCTGAACGCGGCGAACGCTGTTGCCATTATCCCGGACCCCGCGATCGCAGCTGCAGCATACGCTGCTAATGCAACAGGTGGTGTCACCATCGACATCATCCCGAAATAGAAGATGAAAAAGTGCGCCGCGAGCGGAACAACTCCCAAATCCAGAAGCACGGGACCTACCAAGATCGCCATCAGTAGATAACAGACCGATGAAGGTAAGCCCATCCCGAGAATGATTGTCGAAATCATCAGAAAGAACAGTGCTAACATCAGATTTGTAGCCGCAAGCGGTAAGAGCGTTGAGGGTAACTTACTACCGATCCCCGTCAATGTCACGACACCCAGAATGATGCCGACGCACGCTGCAGCGGCAATCAACGAAACGCCGCTCTGCGCTGCCCGCTCACAAGGCGATATTAAAAAGCTGACCCCTTGCCTCAAATCCGAAGCATCGACACCGGTTTCAGTAGTAGAATGCTGTCCACGTATTCGGCGTATCAGGTAGCCCAACAGACTTATTGCGATGACTACCAATAGACTCCAGCTCACCGCTCGGAACGCCGTAGCCCCTATTAGCAAAACGCCGATCAGCGTAACAAACGCAGCGAAAAAGATAAACCCTTGCAGCGTCAAAAGTTTCCCACGCTTCTGTTCTTGCGCGTCGGTACTCGCTGCTTCAGGATCGCGAACGTGCCTACCACTTTTCGCCGACTTCGCTTTAGCCAACTCACGAGCCGAAAAGTGCACCATACACAGCATTCCCGTATAGTAAAGGATCGCTGGAAGTAGTGCCGCTCTGATGATTTCCAGGTACGTGACAGTAGGCTCCACGATTTCGAGCATCATATATGCGGCTGCACCCATGATGGGTGGTACTAATGCGCCGCCAGAGCTTGCCGCGGCTTCAATCCCACCTGCTATCGTCGGTTGAAATCCAGAGCGCTGCATCAACGGAATCGTAAATGTGCCGGTTGTTGCTGTGTTCGCTACAGCGGAACCTGACAACGATCCCATCATACCGCTGCTTAACACAGCGACCTTCGCGGGTGCCCCTGCGCTCGCCCCGAACACGCGCCTCGCCAAATCCAAGACATAACTGGTTGCTCCGGTCCGTTCAAGCAACGTACCGAACAGAACAAACAGGAACACATACGTGAACATCACCCGAAGCGCGATGCCAAATGTGCCTTGACTGTGTAAAAACGTCTGGCTGACAATACGTTGAACAGAATATCCACGATGTGGAAACAACGCATCCGGCATAAACTGCCCAAAGCCAGCATAGAACAGAAATGCAAGAGAGAGCAGTGGAAGCGTCACGCCAATAGAACGGCGCGTCGCTTCTAATACTAAGACGAGTCCGACCGCACCGACGATGTAATCCAGCAGCGGCTCTGCTCCCGCTCGGTCACCGAGAGACTGACCGTCTAACCAAAAGCCTTGAAAAATGGGTTCTGTTTGCGTTACAACGTAGCCGAAACAGACAATCACACTGCCTATAAGCGCGACATCAAGCGTTTGAAAAACAGGGTTGTCCGCGAAACGTGAATGAATAGGGTATCTCAAAAATACCACTATTAACCCGAGCATTGCGAAGAGTGCTAACTCAGATTGCGGTGCGAGCTGCGGATAGTTGACCTCTGCCAAGATAAAGAGGCACAGCAGCACCGAGATTATTAGAAAGATGTTATCTTTTAACTTTTGTATCAATAGATCGACCGACTCTGCTTTTTTCGTTTGCCGACAAGGCTTGGACTTCCACCCGTTTTCAAGGCGAATAACGGGATACCCTAAATTTCTTTAAGTTTAGCAGGAAATGAGTGGAAAATCAAGGGAAACTGGACATGGTGTCAATAAAAAAGGCGATTGCAGTCCAGCGTCACTACTGGTATCTACAATCGCCGCCACGTTTGAAGTGTGGTTGTTTCCAAGGGGTATCACCAAAAAAGTTATTCTGCCAAACCGAACTTTTGCGCCGCGTATGTCAGTTTCTGTGTCACCTGCGCCACAAAAATCAAAATTAAAATCAGAAACTTTCGCTTTTTTTCGGCTGATCCGCTTCGTTGGTTCATCAGTCAGCGTGTGCGGGCTGCTTTATGTTTCCCCACTGCGTTGCCACTTTTCCGTTTGGTGAAACGGACAACGCCCCCTCTGTCCAGTCTGGATATTTTTCATTACTCGACTCGTGTGTCAATCGTCTGAGCTTCCGCGTGTCAAACGCATAGCGATAGAGGTCATAATTCGGGGCGGGTTTATCCAAACGTTTCATTGCGAAAAGGATTGCACGATCATTCTCCATCCAGCCCGCATAGGAGATGAGAAAATTGTCGCCGAATCGGTTATAGAGATCCGTTATGATGTGTGCCACGCCGCCGATGCGCGCAAAGCTGAGCCGACACCTTGTCCGATCACCGATCCACCTGCAATCATCAAAGAGAATGCGTTGTCCGTCTGTCGACCAGCGTGGCTCGAACTGCATCATATCATCACTGATTCGCCTCCGGGGTTGCAGGCGCCGCTGGTGCTGCCCATCGGCGGACATCACATAGATCAATTTTCCGGCGAACCCGACACCGACACCTTTGCGGACGCGGGAGAACCGCTCATACGTTATCTGTGTGCCATCCGGTGACCAGTCGGGAGCCGTGGCACCGTGATGACGCTCGTCTATAGGAAATGTTAACTGTGTAACGGCGCGCGTCGCCACTTCCATGATATGCACCTCATTATCTCTGCCCTCAAAAGCGATGTAGCGTCCATCCGGGGACCAGGCCGGGTATGATTCGCGGAACTTGTTATGGGTGAGACGCTGTGGTTCTGTGCCGTCTGCGTTGATGATAAACAGTTCCGAGGTTTCTGCCTTCGCCTTGTCCATATATCGGGTAAAAACGATTTGCGTGCCATCCGGCGCCCAACGGGGACGGTTGTCTTCCGCCGTTGTGTTGTGTGTGAGCCTGCGTCTGCCGGAGCCGTCATCGTTCATGACGTAAAGATCATTGCCAATACAGAAGACGATTTTCGCGTCAACGGCAGTCGTAACGCAGAACAACAAGAGTCCGCACGTGAACAAAAACATGAGGGTTTGTAAAAGCACGTTTATCTTCAGACGGTTCATGCTGTTTCCTCCTCATCCATGATAGATGCTTAGGGAGCCAGCGGACATCGGGATGTTGCCCTGTCCGCTGGCGTTATCGGTCTCTCTAAGAGAGGTGGGCTATTTGATTTCAAAGTGGATGTCGGAGTATGCACGCTTCGAGCTCACATCCTCCATATCGTCGACATCTCCATCGCCATTCATATCGGATTTTACGGTTATGTCAGAGGATGCCCAAATCGTCCAATCGCCTGCTCTTACGTTTGAGAGATCGAAAGAGACATTATAGTTATCGCTCCACCGTTCCCCTATACCGACCCAGGTTTCGCCACCTTTTTGTTTATTTTTCTTTTTCCATATTGGACCGTCCACGTTCGTCTCGAAATTGTAGTAGGCTTTGGTGGCTTTCCCGCCATTATTCATGACGAAGCCGTCCATATGGCTGCTGGCTACTTCGGATGATGCAGACCACGATGTAGACGCGTAGACTTCTACAAATACGTTATCGAGAACCGTTCCATAGTCATCATCCCTAGTGTTCTGTCCACAGTAAAATGATGGGTAGAAAATATTTATTTCACAGATTGATTCATAGGTTCACACGTCTTTTCTGGTAGGAGCGAGCTGGGCTCGCGATCTTTGTACCCTTCAATGTTGGCGTGACGAAGCACTAGACACTGGTAACTGACGGGCATCCATCTGGGCTTTAGTATTTCTAATACGCGTCTATCCTGAACAACAAAGAAGCGTCACGCAACCCACGGCTCAAGCCCAAGGAGTTTCTTGCCGAGAGGTGTCAACACGGCGGTCTCACCGTGGTAATGCTCCTTCTCTTGTTGCTCTTTTCCGAGCCCTGTTAGCCGTTCTCGCCATCCTTTAACACGGCCTTCGCTTATCGCTTTGCCGCCATCCGGTGCTGGTGACATCGTGATGTACTGTGCCATCCGCGGACGTTCAGCGGAGTTCGGACTGCTGCCGTGCGGCAATGCGCTATGCCAGATAACCAGATCGCCTGCTTTTCCTGCGACTGGCACGGATTCTGCTTGGTATTCTCGCACCACTTCCCGTGGGTTCGCATCGTCAGGCAGGTCATTCAACCACGATTCCAACTTTCGATGGAAACCCGGAATACAGGTAAACGCGCCTTGATTGCCCGGTGTATCCGCCAGATATAGCACACCCTGTACTTTTAAACGCACCGGCATACTGTCTAACGACATATCCCAATGTAGGTAAGGACCGGTGAATTTCCAATCTGGACGTTCAGGCGGATTCATACTCGCGCGATCGAAACTGACCCAGAGTTTATCGTTTTCCCAAATCTCTGTGAACGCCTGATGAACGCGCGGGTATTGGCGGTTATCCCACAATGCTTGGTGCTGATAAATTTCCACCATGATGCTCCGGCGCGGCGGATCTGGATACCAACTGTCCGGATCATCACCATCCATTTCAAGAAAATCCCAGACGGCTTGTTCTGCGGCGCGGCAATTCTCAAGGGGTACCGCTTCTGGCACGACAACATAACCGTTTTCTTCCCAAAATTCTAAGGCTTCTGCATCAAAAACTGGCATGAGTTTCTCCTTATCAATCGGTTCAGTTTCGAGCTGCTCTATGAACAGAGAACGTTTCAATTATCTGAAAATCCATGTAGTTTTAAGAATACCACAAAATGTTAAGAAAATTCAAATTTTTAGACCGTAGGTGTCAATTTAGGGATTTTCTTAGAAGTGTTTGATCGCAATCGAAACGCTGAAAAATTTTCTTGCAATTGACTTCACCGCGTGCTAAAGTACGGATACTTGAATCATATAATTTAGCGAACACTGAGATGGAGGAGAAACTTCCCAATGCTTAAAGCAGGATTTATCGGTGCAGGTGGACGTAGCCAAGGTGCACACTACCCAAGCGTTAACCGCCTGGAAGATGATGTTGAGATGCTCGGTGCGTGTGAATTAGACGAATCCAAACTGGCACAAGTCGCACAAAAATACGAGTTTCCGCATACCTTCACAGATCACCGGAAGATGTTAGATACCTTAGATTTAGATGTCGTCTATTGTGTCATGAACGAGAAGTGGATTTTGCAACCCGCTTTGGACTGTCTGAACGCCGGCAAGCATATGTTTATTGAGAAACCTCCGGGGGCAAACAGTGACGAAACACAGCAATTACTGGATGCAGCGGTTGCGAACGATGTCTACTGCATGGTGGGGTTTCAGCGCAGGTACGCCGCTGTTACACGCGAAGCCATGCGGCGCGTTGCCGAGAAGGGACCCGTTACATTAGCCGTCACCACCTTTAACAAACAGATGTTGGGTGGAAATCGGGAATTTACGACGACCCTTTGGAACGATGTTTGCCATGTTGTCGATCTACTGCGGTATATGGCAGGCGGCGAACCGGTGGAAGTCACCGCGCATCGCGACACGTTTGGTGCCGAACAACGCAACTTTTACACCGCCTTTGTCCGTTTTGATAACAACGTCACAGGTGTGCTTTTTGGGAGTCGTGCATCGGGTGGACGGGTCTTACGTTCCGAATTGCACGGTGTCGGCATCGGTTGCTATATGAAGATTCCCGAAGAGATCGAAATTCATGAAGATAACCAGAGAAATGTAATGGGCGGTTGGGAAGTTGACGGTGTTGATCAGCGCGACTCACCGAGTTATGAAGGCGTATTAACCATGCATCAACACTTCGTTGAGAGTGTCCGCAATCGGACAGTTCCACTTACAGATCTCCGTGATGTTATCCACTCCATTCATCTCGTGGATCAGATAGAAGGGCCTTTACCCGATTAATTTGTGCGTGTACCTGGATAAACACGACGCATTGGAGATCGAATCTATGCTTGATGAACGCCATCTACAACATCAGATGACTGACGAACAACGCAATCGTTTAAATGCGGACGGGTATTTCACCGTTGAAAACGCGCTGCCGTTAGACCTTGTAGAACGCCTTGAAGCCGGGGTGGATAATATCTATCAGAATCATCTTGATGCTGGCTATGATCCGCATACCAAAAATCAGATGACGGCGCACAGTAACTTTTTCTACCCGAACTTCCTCGGCAGAGATCAGATTTTTGTGAATATCTTGGATTGGTATAAAACGTTCCCGAAGGTGTGGGGCATTTTGGGCTGGAATATCTACTCTTACCACAGCCACTTCATTATCACACCGCCGCGTCCGGAGGCAGTCCGCGGCAAACCCGCTCCACTCGGTTGGCATCAAGACAGTGGCCGCGTTAATATTGAGATCGAAAGCTCACCACGCCCGCGTCTGTCCATCAAAGTCGTTTACTGGCTATCCGACTGCTCTGAAACGGGACGCGGGAACTTTTATGTGATTCCGGGGAGCCATCTGTGGGATAAACTTGAACGTCCAGCAGATGGATCGTTACCAGAAGGTGCGACTCCGGTCTGCTGCAAACCGGGGGATGCGGTTTTCTTTGACCGTCGCCTCTGGCACGCCCGTAGCGAAAATGATTCTGACATCACGCGTAAAGGTCTCTTTTACGGATACGGTTACCGTTGGTTACGGAGCAAGGACAACATGACAATTCCACAGGAGATGTTTGAACGGAACGATCCGATACGACAGCAGCTGCTCGGGGGTGGGACGAATGCAAACGGGCATTTTTCACCCAAGGATGCAGACGTTCCACTGAAGGTATGGCTTGAAGAACGCGGCATCCTCCCAATGTGACTCCATACGCGGAAGCAATACCCTCGTTATCACACTTCATGGAATCCACGGAGTTCCTCGGCGTTCTCTGCATCTATAAGGTAACCCTGCGTCTCTAATACACGCCGAACAAAGGCTTCACCCATTTTAGAGTGGTGTTCTATGCTGAACAGATGGGGCTTGATATGAAATGGATAGGCTTCCAAAATCGGAACTTCTGCACCTTCAACATCCAGCCGTAAGAGGTCGATTTTTTTGTGTCCGATGGCGGAAAATAAGGTTTCAAGCGACACCGTAAATACACCAAAATCTACCGTGTTGTCAACTGCGCTGGGATGAAAAGGACGCGCCTCTGCCAAGGTAAACCGGTTGGCAAAAAGTTGTTTGAGTCTACCCGTTTCCATGCCCATTTTGGTAAAATACGATGTCCCACTAATCGCAGCATTGATGAAGGTGAGACGGTGTAAAAATGGACGGAGGTACTTGTCTGCTACCGTTTTCTCAACGAGTGCGGAGAAGTTACCGGGATGTGCTTCCACCAAATAACCGTGCCAATTCCCATGCTCAGAGACCCAGGATTCAGGAAGCCCTCGCAACCTGTCTGTTCGTCTTTTGCTGCGCGCGATGTCCTGCCAATCATCTCGGATAAGATATGTCCACTCGGCACGCTGTCCAGTACCGATTTCGACAAAAACGCGCCCCGGGCCATTTGCTTGATGGGTATTCTCGGCGGTGCCGTGCCGTTTTATTTTTGAGAGGGACTTAAGAATAACGGTTTTGATGTCTCTCTTAATTTTGTTATACACGTCTCTGCCGGAAGTAGATCCCAAAGCGGTGAGCATATCATGTTTAAGGTTTCTCTGTGTTTGCGGAAGGTCGCGGTGTGCGTTCAGCATCCGTTTTTTTTCCTATCACCCGTCGTTCCAGTCGGGAGATCAGTCCGATAACGAGTTCACCGAGTAACCCGATAGAGAAGAATTGGATACCCAGAATTATCATCAAAACAGACAACATAAGGAGCGGACGGAAACCGACACCGTCTTCAATCACCCATAAAACCGCGAGGTAGAGCCCGATCAGCACACCGATAAAAGCGACAACTGCGCCAATCGTGCCGAAAACGTGTAGGGGACGTTTCAGGTATTTGGTCAAAAATAGGACGGTGAAGAGGTCAAAGAACCCTTTGGGTATCCGTTTGAATCCATATTTAGAGACACCAAACCGGCGGGGATGATGTTTCACCTTGACCTCACCAACTTTATAGCCCGCTTGGTGTGCTAATATTGGGATGTATCGATGCAAGTCTCCGTAGAGATGCAGTTCTTTGACAACTTCAGCACGGTAAGCCTTGAACCCGCAATTGATGTCGTGAAGTTTCACACCAGTGAAAAATGCCGTGATGCGATTGAAAAAGAAAGAGAATACCCGCTTCTCAAGCGGATCTTTGCGCGGATATTTCCACCCGGAGACGACATCGTAGTTTTCTGTGTTGAGCGTATCCAGCAATTTCGGTATCTCGCCCGGGTCGTCTTGCAGGTCAGCGTCCATGGTAATGACGATGTACCCTGTTGCAGCGGCGAACCCTGCCATGAGTGCTTCTGCCTTGCCTTGATTACGTCTGAAATGGATAACACGAATTGGCGGTTGTTGGGGCTGTGCGGATAGTACATCTAAGACTTCTGCCGTTGCATCCGTGCTGCCATCATTGATAATAATAACTTCGGCGCGGTGGTAGGCATGCGTTTTCAGCACCACCTGAATCTGCTCCAACAAAACAGGGAGCGATTCTGCTTCGTTGTACGCTGGGATGACTATAGAAAGCTGTGGGGAATCAGGAGGTATTTTTGACACTGTGTTGATAAACATCCTTGATCTGTTCAATCACCTTGTCCCAGGTGAGCTCATTGAGGATTCGCTGTTGTCCTGCACGTCCGAACTGCTCCCGTTTTGGCTTGTTTGTTAGCAACGCAACGAGTGCTGCTGCCAATTGTTTAACGTTCTTCTCTTCTACTAAAATCCCAGTTTCATTATTTTTGACGACGACAGGAATGCCAGAGATACCGGAGGCGACGACCGGTTTTCCACACGCCATCGCTTCCAGAATCACATTCGGGCATCCGTCCACATTGCCTTTCGGATCAAAGATAGCAGGAAGTGTGAAGATGTCGCAGAGATGGAAATAATCGGGTACATCAGTTCGGTTGATAGTACCGGTGAATCTGATGCTCTCTGAAACGTTGAGTGCTTTCGCCATTGTTTTTAATCTACTAAGGTCAGTGCCATCACCACCGATGATGAGCGTAACATTCGGCACCTCCTCGTGCACCAAAGGGAATGCCTGAACTAAGAAGTCAAACCCCTTTTTGAAAACGATGCGACCGAGTGCGAAAACAATTAAATCTCCTGCTGGAATTGATAGCTTCTTTCGTAATGCTGCTAACTGTTTATGAGATGGAGGCGGAAATACTTCCGGATCCACGCCGTTGGGTATGAGACATCGCCTCTCGCTGGGAGCTCCCAATGCCGCGAGTTCCGGTAAAAATGTAGGGGTTACGCTTGTGACCATCGCTGTGTGCTTAAGCGTCCAGATAGCCATCCACTTGAAGAAGGGATTCTGTTTAGCAACAAACATGTCGGAACCTTGCATCGTAATGACCAAAGGGATTTTGTACACTTTACAGAGGACTGCCCCGATGAACCCATTAGGCAAGAGCCAAAATGCATGAATTGCGTCAAAGCGGTGTTTGCGGTGTAACCTGTACAGGTGGAAGATGCCGGATAAAAACATAAACGGTGCAAGCAGATAGACATATCTTTTCAATTCGCAATCGTTGACAAGCGTGTTGGAGTAGCCGAGTAGTTGCAATCGCCTTGGAAAAAAGTAGCGGTAGGTCTGTAGGTTCACAGCGTGATCTGCTGGGGTGTGCGCGAATCTCGGTGTATCGGGAGTCAGCACTGTGACATCAATACCGTGTTTTTGAAGCGTCTCTGCCGTGGATTCGACGAAGGGTGCCGTCGTGTCATTTGGAAAACGAGGGTAGCTGTGCGTGAGCAGGCAGACTTTCATAATAATGTTACCTTACGCGGTAGATCCAGACATGGTCGATGCCGTTGAGTGTGATGAGTTTTTCAAGTTTACCATTGAGTGTGCCTGTTTGCGGCACGCGTCCAATTTGCGAGTCTCGGATATAGACGACTTCGTAATCCGGAGATAAATTTGTCTGTCTATCTGATCTATACACGCCGCCTTGGAAATAGTGATACACGAACTCGGTAGCAAGCGGTGAAACTTGTACGATAAGTCTCTGGGCATCAGGTTTATTGTTAAGGTAGTCTGCCGCAATATCCAAGCCAGAGGCTTCTCCAACAGTGATTATCTTTGTGATGTCTGTCACTTTCCAATAGAGGTTATAGTAGGTGCCGTAATAAGGGTGAAGGGCAAGCACGGGCATTATCTGAATAAAAAAGAAAGTGAGGCATGCGATACCAGTGAGTGCCTTTTTATATTTGTTGACTTTCTCTGTTCCAAAACGTGAACGTAGCGCGGCGGAACTCCATTTGAACCCTTCCACAAAGCCAATAGCCGCTAGTATCTCCAACATTGGAAATACAGGTAGCAGATATCGACTGAATTTTTTACTTGTCGCCGAGAGGCAGACCGTCAAAAGCACCACACCGGCAACGAGTGCGACTCCTGTTTTGAAATGTTGGGCAGTTTCCTTGGTGTGTTTGCGTTGCCTCCACAGCAGTAGGCATCCCACAATGACAAGGGGTAGCATCAACGGTGTGCTTTTGATCGTTAGTACGAAGGGGTAGAAGAACCAGCCGGGGTCATTGACGACTTTTCCAAAAAAGAAGTGCTCCACTTCATGCGGGGTGGTTATCGCCCAGTTAATTCTATTGAAGACAGGCCAGATGATTTGTAAAGCACGCAAACCAATGAGACACAACCCCGCGAGGGCAATACCCACGATCCAAAAGGGACATCGTTCCTTTTTTATTTTTAGGAACAACAGAACGGTGAACCCTAAAAGGCTGAGCGTCATACTTAAGAAAAGGGGTGTCCAGAAAATAGGGAAAAGTATGAAGACAATGAGCACAGCACAATTGAGAAAGCATAGCCCTTCTACAAGGGGAGTCCAGAAGCCACCGGTGCGTTTCGCTCGAAACAGAAATAGACACAAGGGTATCCACAGCAGTAGAATCAGAGCATAACTTTTAGAGAGCACTGCAAGTCCAAAGGCGGCACCTGAAAAAAGGAGATAACGATGAGTCTGTCGGTTCTGACAATAAAGCAGGAACAACAGCACCGTCAGCAAAATAAAGGTAGCAGTGAGTGCGTCCGTGTGAACGCGGCGTGTTTGTGCCAAAAAGAGCGGTGAAGTGACAAGGCATGCGAAACCAACGAGTGCAACCGACTGCCCGAAAAGTTTGTAGAGTAAAAAACAAGCAATACCGATGCCTAACCACACAACAATGCCAATGAACCATCTCGCCCAGGAAAGGTTTATAGTAAAGCCCATAATTATTTAGACGCGCGGTTGACCGTAGGGGCTGGGTAACCCAGCCCCTACGAGTGGGTAACGTTATCGTGGAGTGTCAACTTATTTTCGTGCTTTACTATAAGACGTTTAAACTCGGCTCGATAAAAAGGGTACGGAGTCCCGAAACCCACATCGTTGTCACTCCGGGGTGATAGGCGATGAGAGTTTCAGAAAACTTACCATTCTTGACTGCAGACTTAAAGTCAATACTTCGCAGCAGCCACCGTGCTTCATCACTACTCCAGTGTGCCTCTAAGGACGACAACCGCAGCAGACTTATCATGAAAAAAACACACAATATAATGCCGAAAAAGAGCGTTTTCATAGGGAGGCGCGGTCTTTTTTTTCGTAGTGGATTCTGTTCCATTTTTTGGTTTTTCAACAAAAAACATCCAATTTCCAATATCGTAATGATTGATCACATTCGGGTAGGGCAGCATCCACAATCTCGGTATTCTAGGAAGCAGCTGATTGTGCTCCCATAAGTGCTGTTTCCGCTCATGTAAAAGTATATGGGATTTTTTTCGAGTGTCACCACGCGGGTTTGACATCTTCATTAGCACACAGTCTTTACATGGGCCGTGCTGTTTCTTAATATCAATCGGTTAAAGTAAAGAGCCCTCGTAGGTCTTGAAAAATTCAGTTCTAACGTGAGTTTGATAATTAAACGTAGATTGGAGAATAAAATACGAATATGGACGTAGGTTGGGTTGAGCGGTAAAGCTGCAGTCTCATTTTCGCTATACACAGCGTTCCGTTCCTCAATGAACCGTTGGGGTAGATAGGTTTAGCGAAACCCAACGTCCCAAACCGTGTCGGTATCCTAATGCGTTGGGTTTCACTCGGTTTGTGGTGATTTCAGGTTTCTCGGTGCCTTGAAAGCTCTGTGCTCTATGCGATTTTTTTAGTAGGTCTCCGTTCCACCCAACCTACGGGCCGCCTCAATTTTTATTTACAAACTCACGTAGTTCTAGCTTCTGCTACGAGGGGCGGAGCACTGCTCCAACTCCGGGAGTTGAATAGTGTTGATTGAATTCAGCCGGGGATAAGTGGGCAAGTTGGATGATTTCGGATGTTCTTCACCCATTGTAAACCTTTCCTGTTTCGCGTTTGACCTTCCTTGTGTCGGCGGTATCTTGAGGACACAAGGAAGGTTGTCGATTTATCAGTTAACAGACATAGGAATCGTTCTCATGAAGAAGTGTAACCAGGAGGTACAGTATGCCATAGCGGACATCTGTCACGCTGACACGAATACCACCAAGTCCCGTTTGCAACATGTGGATAGCGATAGCACCACACTTTGTGTCCTTGGTTCCCTACGCCGAGGAACGTTTTTCCACATCCACCGCCACAATCCACAACCGTTGCAGCTTTTTTGGCATCAATAGCCTCTTGCATTGCATCCGCCGCGTCGTTCCATTTTTTTATGGCAACAGCACCAGGCCCTAGGATAGGGACGACTTCCGCTGTGGTCTCTATTGCATCTTCTGTTGCCTCCTTAGATCTTTCAGCAGCTTCTTCTGCGTTTTGCTCGGCTTGTTGTTGCGGACGCTCCCTACGACGTTTATCTCGTGCCTCTCTGCGCTCATCTCATGCCTCTCTGCGCTCACCTATCGGCAAATCGTGATGGTGATCAGCGAGGACTTCAATCAGACTCAGCGGCAAACTCGGAAGGGTGAAAGCGATTACGATTGCGAAGATGATAGACTTAAGACTTTTGTGAAACATATTGAAATCTCCTTTAGGTTATGAGTAGGTATAGCACTCAAAAGTAGGATGGGAACAGAATTGCCATAGATTTCTTTGCCTGTTCAGGACCGTGCTTATCAATGGTCTCCTGATAAACGGATTCAATCACAGGTGCACGCATATCTTCAGGAAGCGATTCCACAAATGCGTGAAACTCAGCTAAGAACGCCGATTCTATTTGCTTCCACTCTTTATGTAACGCCGCTATTTCTGACGGTGTGTAGGCTTCAAGGACTTCACTGGAAGTCATTGATGCCATTCTAACCAGTTCAGGATGATTGGTTTTGAGGCGGTGTAGGAACCCCGATCCCCACTGCTTTATTTCGTGTGGATAGAGCGTCGGTGAGTTAAAGACAAAATTAGGATCCCGTTGCGTTGATTTTTCAGGAGGTGTTTCTGTTTCAGAAAACTGTTCCAATGAGGCACCAGGGGGCGCATCTGTAGACGTGGGTGTTCCACTTTTGAAACTTACATCTGCCGGCGTATGGGGCGTGTGCGGTCCGCCGTGCCATGTCCCGTCTGAGTGGAAGTGTCCCTGTAGTCCTTGCGCGACAGGTGCTTCTGCGGTCGGGTTCTGTTTCTCGGTTAACTCTTTGACGCGTTCTTGGGTCGCTGCCAACTCTCGGGCGGTTTGCCGTTGGACGTGCCGCATATAGAGCAGGCTTCCACCAACAGTCAGCACAAAGAACACTATCGCGCCTATGAAAAGGCGGTTGCTGAAAAGGTCTTTAAACATGTGAAAGACTCCTTTCTGATTTTGACACACGTCTGTGTCGTTTGGGTTGGATTCAACTTTAGGACTTGCCTACGGAGTAGATCGCAAGGTTCACACAAAGGGATGCCTGGCAATCTTCCCTGTTAGTGCTAACCTAAAATCTCAGAAAACAAAGGTATTCTGTGCTACAATCAGGTTAGTGCTGTCCATATCGGATTATGGCAGTGCCGCGTCAATCGGTGCTGGAGACCCCCTCGCCGCACCTCACAAACTTTGGAGGCTGCCATAAACAAAAAACATTTAGGACTGACGCAATGCACAATGAATTACGCGACTACGAACCGAGTTCTTTTGAGCAACTCATCTATTTACAAGAAATTTTGTTTGTCGTCAGACGATTTATCGCGCCTGTCCTGATAAAAAATAATGAGGACAATAACAGGAGATGTACATGAATATAGCACACTCCAGAGTTATTGTCAAACCAAAAAAGTTGCAGCGTGAGTAACTGTGTTTGTTGGCGCAGTCTGCGATGCAACACCAAAAACCCGCTGTACGATACCTCGTGTAAAACGCAGGCAGCACGCGGGTGCGAAAGGCCTTTACAGCCAGTAAAATTAAAGGAACTATATGGATCTTGTGAAGTCCAGCACCCAAAACACTTAACGTTTGTAAATCGGGGGGGGGGGGGGGGGATAAAAAATAAAACCTGGACCAGAAACAGCAAAACACAAAAATATGTATTATAAAAAAATAAAACCAAGCCCAAAATATAAATTGTTTAAAAA